>JBGOTX010000346.1:0-3265 GCA_041476705.1 Candidatus Zixiibacteriota bacterium | reverse complement strand
CGCTACCTTGACACGGTAGAAGTCCGCGGTTCGATCCCGCGCGCGCCTACCAATGGAATAGGGTCTCATGCCCGAAACGGTCGCCACGATCCGCGTCACGCTTCCCGACGGCTCCCTCCGGGAAGTCGCGACCGGAACGACCGCGCTCGCCGTGGCGGAGTCCATTGGTCCTCGTCTGGCCAAGGACGCTCTCGTCGCAATGGTCGATGGGGTGCTCGTGGACCTCAACCGCCCGATCCTCACGGACGTCGCGCTTCAGATCCTGACACACAAAGACGCTGCCGCGCTTGCAGTGTTGCGGCACGGGACCGCGCACGCCACCGCTCAAGCCGTCCAAGAGCTCTTCCCGGGAACGAAGATCGGGCAAGGCCCGGTGATCGAGGGGGGCTTCTACTACGACTTCGATCGCCCCGAGCCCTTCACCGAGGACGATCTTGCGAAGATCGAAGGGAGGATGCGCGAGATCGTCGCGCGGAACCTCCCGATCGAAAGAATCGAGCTCCCCAAAGACGAGGCAATCGCATTTTTCGAGCGCGAAGGCGAGCCGTACAAGGTCTATTTCGCCACCACGAAGGGCGACGCGACGGTCACGATCTACCGCCAGGGGGCCTGGACCGATTTCTGCCGGGGCCCGCACGTTCCGTCGACCGGGCGTCTCAAAGCGTTCAAGCTTCTCTCCGTCGCGGGCGCTTACTGGCTGGGCGACGAAAAGAACAAGATGCTCCAGCGGATCTACGGCGTGTCGTATCCGAAAAAGGCGATGCTTGACGAGTATCTCGTCCGTATCGAAGAAGCCAAGAAGCGCGACCACCGGGTGATCGGCAAACAGCTTGAACTGTACACGATCACCGAGGATGTCGGAGCGGGGTTGATCATGTGGTTGCCCCGTGGGGCGCGGATTCGCAATGAAGTCGAAAATTTCTGGCGAGAGGAACATCTCAAGTTCGGCTACGATCTGGTTTATAGTCCGCATATCGCCAATCGAGAATTGTGGAACCAGAGCGGCCACACCGATTTTTATGCCGAGAGCATGTTCGGGCCGATGACGGTCGACGAGCGGCTGTACCAGCTCAAGCCGATGAACTGCCCGTTTCATATCCAGATGTACAAGGCGCGCCTCTGGTCATACCGCGATTTGCCGCTTCGCTGGGCGGAACTGGGCACAGTCTACCGGTACGAGCGGGCGGGGGTGTTGCACGGGCTGATGCGGGTGCGCGGGTTCACGCAGGACGATGCCCACCATTTTGTCGCCCAGGATGTCATGGAGAGCGAGCTGGTCTGGCTGTTGGATTTCTGCGTGCATATCCTGAAGTCGTTCGGGTTCACCAACTACGACATCTTCTTGTCGACCCGTCCGGAGAAGGCAATCGGCGACCCGGCGGACTGGGTGAAGGCCGAAAACGGTCTCCGCTCGGCGCTCGACCGTGCCCGGCTGGCCTATCAGGTCGATGAGGGTGGCGGGGCGTTTTATGGCCCCAAGATCGATATCAAGATCAAGGACGCGATCGGCCGGAGCTGGCAGTGTTCGACCATACAATTTGATTTCGCACTGCCCGAACGGTTCGATTTGCACTATATTGACCGGGATGGCCAGCAGAAGCGGCCGTTCATGATCCACCGGGCGTTGCTCGGTTCGGTCGAACGGTTCTTCGGCGTGCTGATT
Organism: Candidatus Zixiibacteriota bacterium; assembly: GCA_041476705.1. Classification (GTDB taxonomy): domain Bacteria; phylum Zixibacteria; class MSB-5A5; order GN15; family FEB-12; genus JACRAV01. The sequence goes on along the minus strand of JBGOTX010000346.1, from coordinate 1,602 downwards.
GAGCACTATGCCGGGAATTTCCCGGTCTGGCTGGCGCCGGTGCAGGTGAAAGTTCTGGCGATCACCGACGATCAGATTGGGTACGCCCGGACGGTGGTCGAGGCGCTTAAGGCGCAGAATATCCGGGTGATGCTCGACGATCGCTCGGAAAAGATCGGCGCCAAGATTCGCGACGCGGAACTATTAAAGGTTCCGTACATGTTCATTGTCGGCGGACGCGAAGCCGAGCAGAAGGCCGTCGCGGTGCGCCGTCATGGCGTTGGAGACATGGGATCAAAGCCGATCGCCGAGGCGATTGGGATGTTGATTCAGGAGATACAGAGCAAAGGACTGCCTCAGGCAGAATTATAACAGGAGGAGTACATCAGCAGTAGCGGCAGTATCAAAGATATACGGGTGAACCACCGAATCAGGGTTTCACCGGTCCGGTTGATCGGTCCCGAAGGGGAACAAGTCGGTATCGTGCCGACCAACGAAGCGCTCAGTCGGGCGCGCGACCTGGGGCTCGATCTGGTGGAGGTTTCACCGAACAGTCGACCGCCCGTTTGCCGGATTCTGGATTTTGGCAAATACAAGTACGAGCTGTCCAAGCGCGACAAGGTCGCCAAGAAGAAACAGCACACCTTCCAGCTGAAGGAGATGCGGTATCGCCCGAAGATCGACGATCACGATTTTGACTTCAAGCTCAACCACATCCGTGGGTTTCTCATGGAAGGAAGCAAGGTGCGGGCGTTTGTGATGTTTCGTGGCCGCGAGATGGCGCATATCGAATTCGGCCGGGCCATACTGGACAATCTGGTGAAACAGACCGCCGATATTGCCAATGTCGATATCGCCCCGATACTTGAAGGGAATACGATGAACTGCGTGCTCAGCCCTAAGCCGGAACTGCTCAAGAAGCTGTCGGCCCAGCGGGCGCAGGCGGTGGCGAATATGAAGAAAGAAAAGACGGACATCCCCGAGGATATCCTCAACATTGAGGAAAAGTAGTCTCGGCGGGCGGTCGTGACGTGAGAACAAAGAAGAAGAGAGACCGTATATTGAAAGGCCGAACATGCCCAAGATGAAATCGAAAAAGGCGATGACCAAGCGGTTCAAAAAGACCGGCACGGGGAAGGTGAAGTTCAAACACGCCTTCAAGTCGCACATCATGAACAGAAAATCCCCCAAGCGGGTCCGACAACTGCGCAAGAAAGGTCTGGTCAAGAGCACCGATCTGAAGAAGATTCTGATCGGCCTGCAGAACTAGACGAAGGATACAGGAGAGAACAATGGCACGCGCAACAAATAACGTGGCGGCAAGCCGCCGTCACAAAAAAGTCCTAAAGAAAGCCCGTGGAGGATTCGGCGGCCGGAGCAAACTGTACCGCACCGCATTAGAAACAGTCCACCGGGGGATGCGGTATTCATACCGCGACCGTCGCAACCGCAAGCGGGAATTCCGCGTGCTGTGGATCGCCCGCATTTCGGCGGCCGCCAAAATCTGCGGCACCAATTATTCGACCCTCATGTGCGGCTTGAAAAAGGCCGGCGTGATGCTCGACCGCAAGGCCCTGGCCGATATCGCCGCCCGCGATATGGCGACTTTCACGACCATCGTGG
>JBGOTX010000345.1:0-3270 GCA_041476705.1 Candidatus Zixiibacteriota bacterium | reverse complement strand
CGAAAACCTCCAGCGAGCTCAGAATCGGCTCCTTGTAGTCGTACCCTTAGCGCTCTTGCTCATATTCGGCCTGCTGTATTGGACGTACGGTTCGGTTCGCGACGCAATACTCATTTTTACCGGCGTCCCTTTGGCGGCACTCGGTGGCGTGCTGGCTCTGGTCATGCGAGGCATGCCTTTTTCGATATCGGCCGGTGTGGGATTCATCGCTCTATCGGGAATCGCCGTATTGAATGGTCTTGTTCTCGTATCGCACATCAAGCGGCTACGCGCTGAGGGTATCGATCTGCAGACAGCCGTTCAGGGAAGTGGCCTGGTTCGACTTCGCCCCGTTCTCATGACGGCTCTGGTCGCGGCCTTTGGATTCATTCCGATGGCGCTGTCACATGGCGTGGGAGCTGAAGTCCAGCGACCATTGGCCACCGTCGTAATCGGCGGTGTATTGACATCAACCGCGCTAACGCTGATTGTCCTGCCGGTGTTGTATAGCATTTTCGGCGGGAAGTCGAAAGCCGAGTTATGAGGCCGCATGAGCGTGACTCCGTTTCTTGCCGACGTAATACAGAATCGGCACGGCGATACGGCTGATCAAAAGCGACGCCACCTCACCGGCCATGAGCGAAATGGCCAGCCCCTGAAAAATCGGGTCGAACAGAATGACCCCCGCGCCGACAATCACCGCCCCCGCCGTGAGCAACATCGGGCGGAACCGCACCGCGCCGGCATCGATCACCGCTTCGTCCAAAGGCATGCCCTCGGCCAGCCGCAGTTCTATGAAATCGACCAGAATGATGGAATTGCGGATAACAATCCCCGCCCCCGCCATGAATCCGATCATCGAGGTCGCCGTGAAAAACGCCCCCAGCGCGCCATGGGCGGGCATAATCCCGATGAGTGAAAAGGGAATGGCGGCCATCACGATAATCGGCGTGAGCAATGACTGGAACCAGCCGACCATCAGGATATAAATGAGCACCAGCACCGCCGCAAAGGCGATCCCCAGATCGCGGAATACTTCAATCGTGATATGCCACTCGCCGTCCCACTTGAGCGAGGGCTCCGCGGTCGTAAACGGCTGACTGGCGTTGAGCACGGTAAGTTTCGACTGACTTCCGCCAAATTGTGTCATATCGAGTTGATCCAGTTTCTTATTCATATCGGCGATGGCATAGATCGGGCTTTCGTGCGGTCCGGCCACATCACCGATGATATACGTGACCGGCATGAGATTTTTGTGGTAAATGGTTTTTTCGACTATACCATCATCAACGCGCACCAATTCAGACAGCGGTACGAGCGACGATGATTGCGGATCGCCCGATTCCTGCGCCAGCGGCGAACGAATACCAATTCCCAGCAGATCGTTGACGCTCGTCCGGCGGGCGCGGGGTAATTCGAGAATGAGTTGAACATCCTCGCGCTCGTTCGGACGATGCGCGATATCCACCTGCAGACCGCCGACCGCCACGCGCAGAGTTTGGGCGATCATTTCGGCGCTGATTCCGTGCAGGGCCGCCTTTTCGCGATCGATCACGAACGTCAGTTTCTGCTGATCCTCTTCCTCGTACGCGTCGACATCGACCACGCCGGGAGTGGTCTTGAAAATCTCTCTGACGGCCCGGGCTAGATGGACTCGTGAAGAATCGGTGGGACCGTAAATCTCCGCCACCAGCGTCTGGAGCACCGGCGGGCCGGGCGGGACTTCGGCGACGGCCCCCCGGGCGCGGTATTTTTGCGCGATTTCCTGCACGCGCGGGCGAACGCGCTTGGCGATATCGTGACTCTGGGCCGAGCGTTCTCCTTTGGATACCAGATTCACCTGGATATCCGCTACGTTCGCGCCCCGGCGGGTGAAGTAGTGCCTCACCAGTCCGTTGAAATTGAACGGCGCGGAAGTACCGGCGTAGATTTGGTAGTTGGTGACTTCGGGTTCCCGACTGACCGCCTGCGCAATCTCGTGTCCGGCTTGCGCCGTTTGTTCCAGCGAACTCCCTTCGGGCATGTTGATGATAATCTGAAATTCGTTCTTGTTGTCAAAGGGGAGCATCTTGACCTGCACCCAGCCGATTCCCACCAGACCCAGGGCGAGAAACAACGCGACGGTGATTGAAGTCAGGAAAATTCGCCGCCGTTTCGGCTGATGAATCAGTCCCCCCATGAATTTCCGGTACACGCGCGTGGTCCAACCCTCCGTTTGTCCCTCGTGTCCGAACAGATGGGTTTGCCCTCTCTTCCAGGCCAGCACCCGCACAGCCGCCCAGGGAGTGACGATAAACGCGACCAACAGTGAAAAGAGCATGGCCGCCGTGGCCCCAATCGGAATCGGGCGCATGTACGGTCCCATGAGTCCGCCGACAAACGCCATGGGGAAAACCGCCGCAATCACCGCCCAGGTGGCGAGGATGGTCGGGTTGCCGACTTCGGATACCGCCTCTATCGCGATTGTGCCCCACGAGCGGCCGCGATTCCCCGGCAGATGCAGATGGCGCGTGATATTCTCCACCACTACAATGGCGTCATCGACCAGAATACCGATTGAAAAAATCAGTGCGAAGAGCGTGATTCGGTTCAGCGTAAAGCCGGTGAGAAAAAATACGAGCAAAGTGAGGGCCAGGGTTGAAGGAATCGCGAGCGCCACGATGATCGACTCCCGCCACCCCAAGCTTATCAGGATCAACAGCGACACGCTGAGCACGGCGATCATCATGTGCAACAGCAGTTCGTTCGATTTCTCCGCCGCCGTTTCACCGTAATGCCTAGTGATGGTTATGGCCACCGACGAAGGGAGTAATTTCCCCCGGAGGCGCTCAACCTTTTCCAGCACCTTGTCGGCCACTTCGATGGCGTTGGTGCCGGGTCGCTTGGCGATCGACAGTGTTACGGCCGCCTCTTCCACGTGCGTATTGCCTGAGGCGGCGCCGGAACCGAACGATACGATCTGGGTTAGTTCTTCGGGTCCATCAATGACGCGGGCGACATCGCGCAGGTACACCGGCGCGTCGTTGTATACACCCAGCACCACTCGTTCGACATCGGCGGCATCGCGCAGGAATCCGCCGGTCTCGACCACAATTCCCCGATTGGCCCGGGTGAGCGCGCCCGCTTTGGATTGACGGCTGGCCTGTTGCAGGAGCGGGATGACACTCAGCGGATCGAGATGTCTCGCCGCAAGCGCTTCGGGGTCCAGTTGAACTCGAAACTGGCGGCGCAGGCCGCCGATGATCGACGTTTCCGAAACATCCGGTACCTGCTTGATCTCATTCTCAATCT
>JBGOTX010000344.1:0-3271 GCA_041476705.1 Candidatus Zixiibacteriota bacterium | reverse complement strand
GCCGTGCTCCTTGAGCGTTTTCTCGGTGGAGTAGATAAGCTGATCCGCCTCGTTGCGCGCCTGAATCACCGCTACTTTCTTCTTGTCTTCTTCGCTGAATTTCTCCGAGTCTTTGACCATGCGGTCAATCTCCTGTTCGCTCAGGCCGGATGAGGCCTGTATCCGTATGGATTGTTCCTTGCTGGTGGCCATGTCTTTGGCGCTGACATGCACGATACCGTTGGCGTCGATATCAAAAGTGACTTCAATCTGCGGCAATCCCCGGGGGGCCGCAGGAATACCGACCAGATCGAACCGTCCGAGCGTGCGGTTGTCGATTGCCATCTGCCGTTCACCCTGCAAAACATGAATGGACACCGCCGGCTGGTTGTCGCTCGCGGTCGAAAATATCTGAGACTTGCGCGTTGGAATGGTCGTGTTCCGATCAATCAACTTGGTGAGCACGCCGCCCAGCGTTTCAATCCCGAGCGAAAGCGGGGTCACGTCGAGCAGGACTATATCCTTCATGTCGCCCGTCATGACGCCCCCCTGAATGGCCGCGCCGATCGCGACCACCTCGTCCGGATTCACCCCCTTGTGCGGCTCTTTGCCGAAGAACTGCTTGACGATTTCGATCACTTTCGGCATGCGCGTCATCCCACCGACCAGAACAACTTCATCGATCTCCGAGGTCGAGAGCTTGGCGTCGGCCAGCGCCGATTTACACGGACCGATCGTTCGCTGAAGCAGGGCGTCGGTGAGCTGCTCTAGTTTCGCGCGAGTGAGCGTCAAGTCAAGGTGCTTGGGGCCGGAGGCATCGGCCGTGATAAACGGCAGATTGATATTCGTCTGCATGGTCGATGACAGCTCGATCTTCGCCTTCTCCGCCCCCTCTTTCAAACGCTGGAGGGCCATCCGATCCTTGCGCAGATCGATCCCCGAAGTCTTGCGAAACTCATCGGCCAGCCAGTCGATCACCACTTGATCGAAATCATCGCCGCCCAGATGGGTGTCGCCGTTGGTGGACCGGACTTCGAAGACGCCGTCGCCGATTTCGAGAATCGAAATGTCAAACGTTCCGCCGCCCAGATCGTACACCGCGATCTTTTCGTTCGCCTTCTTCTGCAATCCGTAGGCCAGCGATGCGGCGGTCGGTTCGTTGATGATACGCAGGACATCCAGGCCGGCGATCCGACCGGCGTCCTTGGTCGCCTGCCGCTGGGCGTCGTTGAAATACGCCGGCACCGTTATTACCGCCTGCTTTACTTCCTGCCCCAGATAATTCTCGGCCGACTTCTTGAGGTATTGCAGGATCATGGCCGAAATTTCGGGCGGCGTGTACGTTTTCCCGGAGACACTGACCGTGACGTTGCCGGAATTATCTTCGGTTATTTTGTACGGAACGATCTTTTCTTCACTGCCGACCTCGACATGTTTCCGTCCCATGAACCGCTTGATGGAAAAAACGGTGTTTTCGGGATTCGTGACCGCCTGACGTTTGGCGGCCGCTCCCACCAATCGCTCACCGTCTTTGGCGAACGCGACAATCGAGGGAGTCGTGCGCGCGCCTTCGAGATTCGGAATAACCACCGGGTCCTGGCCTTCGAGCACCGCCACGCACGAGTTGGTCGTTCCCAGATCAATGCCAATAATCTTTGCCATATAATTCACTCCTTTACTTTTTTGTCATCTTTCTTGTTGGAATCAACGGCCGGGCCGCGCGACACCGCCACTTGCGTGTGCCTGAGCACCCGATCGCCCTGCATATACCCCTTGCTGATCTCCGCGGCCACCGCCTGGGGCGGATACTCGGCCGAATCGACCTGCATGAGGGCTTCGTGATACTTCGGATCGAATGGTTGGCCTAACGCTTCGATCGGACGAATTTCATTCCGGGTCAGCAGACCCATAAACTGCCCATGAATCATTTCCATTCCCTGCCGGAGCGAGGCGATATCGGCCCCGTCGTTGCAATGCTGTAACGCCCGGTCGAGATTGGTGACAACATCGAGAAGCTCGCCGAATATCTTGTCGCTGGTCGAGCGCGCCACCTCGTCGAATTGACGGGCCGTGCGTTTGCGAAAATTATCCAGATCGGCCATTGAACGGAGCAGGCGATCTTCAAGCTCCGCCACCCGCGCGCGAAGTTGTTCTTCATCGGATAGTGGCGGCGCTCCGCTCAACTCCGGGGTCGAAGACATCCCCAGCTCCGACTCGAGCGCCGACTGCGAATACGATTGCTCGACCGTGATACTATCCGCCGGTGCGGTGTTCGATTCGTTTGTTTTCATTTTTCTATCTTTGCTCATGCTTTCCCCTGTTTTTCATCGATACCCGACAATACTTCCGTGATCGAGCGGGCAGTGTACTCGACAATGGATACCAGCTTGCCGTACGGCATCCGCGTTGGTCCGATCACGCCGATCGTGCCGGTGATATTTCCTACCCGATACCGCGATGTCACCAGCGAGCAGTTCATAATCTCGGCGATCGTGTTTTCGTGGCCGATCGTGATGACCAGCCCCTCATCGGAGGCCTGACTCAGGAACTCCGTCAGGAGCTTGCCGTCTTCCAAAAGTTTCATGATCCGGGTCAGCTTGTCGCGATCGGCGAATTCCGGCTTCACCAAAAGATTCTCCGTCCCCGCGACATGAATCGGGTCGGGGCGCTGGTCTTCCCATATTTTGGCCTTGGAATCGAGCACCAACTGGATCAAACGGGGATGCCCGCTGACTCCTTCGAGACGCTCGGAGACAGTTTTACGAATGGCTGACAGCGTAAGACCGGCTAATCGTTCATTGAGAACCGCTTCGACCTCGCGAACGGCGTTTTCTGAAATCGTCGATTCGATTTCGAGAATCACCGAGTGCACGAGCCCGTGGGCGACCACAAGCACAATCATCAGCCGTCCTTCTGACATCGGAATCAATTTCAAGCTCTTGAGCACCCCCTCGTCGAATTTGGGGGTGATCGACACTCCCAGTTGGGCGGTGATTTCACCCAGAACCTTGGTGGTTTGACCAAGAATCTCCTGGATGCCGCGCCCTTCGCGAAGAATGGTCGCCTTGATCGCCTGTTTCTCCGCCGCGGTGAGTTGTCCCGGCTTGACCAGGTAGTCGACATACACCCGGTAACCGACATCGGTGGGTACCCGCCCCGCCGAGGTATGCGGCTGTTCAACCAGGCCAAGTTCCTCGAGGTCCTGAAGGGTGTTGCGGATGGTGGCGCTGGACACACCCATATGGAACTTGTTGGCGATCACCCGCGAGCCGACCGGGTCGGCGGTGGAGAT
>JBGOTX010000343.1:0-3272 GCA_041476705.1 Candidatus Zixiibacteriota bacterium | reverse complement strand
GCCGACGCCTCCCTCGGCGCGGCGGTGCAGGCGTATTCAACCGCGCTCGTCAATCAATATATGGCATCACAGCGTCCGGTGGGGACATCAATACCGGGGGTGTATATCTCGCAACAGGTGCTGTACAATCCCGATCTCAAATCCTCGCACTTTTTTGTGCCGGGGCTGTTGGGGGTGATTTTGATGACGATTTCTGCTTTGCTGACTTCGATCACGATAGCCCGCGAAAAAGAGACCGGCACGCTCGAGCAACTCCTGACAGCGCCGGTGACGCCGAGGGAAATACTGATCGGCAAGCTTTTGCCCTATGTCGTGATCGCGTTTCTCGACGGCGCGTTGATCGTGACCTTCGCCACGCTGTTGTTCGACGTTCCCTTTGTCGGTTCGCACCTCTTGCTGGTGCTGTTCGGGTTTTTCTATATCGCCACGGCGCTTTCGATGGGTATCCTGATATCCTCGGTCACCAAGACCCAGCAGGTGGCCATGATGCTCGCCCAAACCACCACGCTTCTGCCCGCGGTGATGCTCTCCGGGTTCATTTTTGCGATTCGCAATATGCCGACCGTTTTGCAGGGAATCAGCCATATCGTGCCGGCCCGCTACTTCGTCAAGATCATCAGGGGGATCATGCTCAAAGGGGCGGGGATCGAGGTTCTCTTCACCCAGGCGCTGGCGCTGATCGGACTTATGTTGCTGTTCATGCTCATCGCCGCAAAGAAATTTTCGACAAGGATCGGGTAGCCATGGTACGCGCGTTCATCGGACTTCTGCGCAAAGAGTTTATCCAGATATTCCGCGACAAATTCATGTTGCGGCTGATTTTCATCATGCCGGTTCTGCAACTTTTGGTGCTGGGATATGCGATCAATACCGATGTCAAACGGATCCCGATTGATGTCTACGACTACGACCAATCCCCGCTCTCCCGCCAGCTGGAGCAGGCCTTGCGGGCCGGGAATTACTTTGTGGCCTCGGATCGCCTGACCGCTGTGGAGGAAACCCCGCTTTGGGATCTGGATCACCGGTTCAAAGACGGTCACGCCGAAATGGCGATCATTATTCCGCCGCACTTTTCGGAGCGACTGACCGTCAAGGACAGCGTGACGATCGGACTGGTCGCCGACGGTTCCGACGCCAACGGGGCGCGCACCGGGCTGGGGTACGCCTCGCAGATCGTGCGGACATTCTCAAAACAGGTCACCGGTATCGAACCACCGCTGACGGTCCACTCGTCATTCATGTTTAATCCCGAATCCGAATCGAAGTATTTTATGATTCCCGGGGTCGTGGTCACGCTGCTTACTATGATCAGCATGATGCTCACGGCCATGGCGATAGTGCGCGAACGGGAGATGGGAACGCTTGAACAGGTACTGGTGACGCCCATGCATCCGGTGGTGCTCCTGATGGGCAAGGTAAGCGCGTTCGCGATTCTGTCGGTGCTGGAGATGTGCATCGCGCTGGCGGTGGGGATGCTCTGGTTCGGGGTTCCCTTTGCCGGCTCCCCCGCGCTGTTGTTTCTCTTGTCCGGTTTGTATTTATTGACCACCTTGGGGCTGGGCATGTTCGTGTCGACTGTCACTTCGACTCAGCAACAGGCGATGTTCATGGTCTGGTTCTTTTCCATTTTCACCATGCTGACCTCGGGCTTCTTTACGCCTATTTCCAACATGCCGCACTGGCTCCAGCAGGTGACGATCGTGAACCCGATGCGGTATTTTCTGGTTATAGTAAGAGGGATCATCATGAAAGGAGCCACCCTGACGGATCTCTGGCCGAATGTAGTGGCCCTGATGGTGTTCGGAATCACTCTGTTCGCCTTCTCGGTGCTTCGCTTCCACAAACGGGCGGCCTGAAGGGCGCGGCTCGAAAACTTAGAGAAAGGAATTGCGTATGAGCGGAATTCTCAGAGTCGGCTCCAAAGCGCCGGCCTTTACCCTGCCCGACCAACATGACGACACAATCAAATTCTCGGATTTCAAGGGGCAGTGGGTGGTGCTCTATTTCTATCCCAAGGACGACACCCCCGGTTGTACGACCGAGGCCTGCGATTTCACCGGCGGCATCAAAGGGCTGGAAAAGCTGAACGCCGCCGTGCTGGGCGTTAGCGCCGATTCGCCCGAGAGCCATCGCAAGTTCATCAAGAAATACAACCTCCAAATTACTCTGCTCAGCGATCCCGGCCACGCCATGATGCAAAAGTACGGCGCGTGGCAGTTAAAAAAGACCTATGGCAAGGAGTACATGGGAATTATGCGCACCACGTATTTGATCGATCCGACCGGCAAGGTCGGATTTGTCTGGGAGAAAGTCTCCGCCGAGGGACACGCGAAGCAAGTCGTCGAGAAACTGGCCGAGTTGACCAAGATTTATCAGCATGCGAATACTGTTGTCAGGCGCTAACGGATTTATAGGTTCGGCACTGGCGCCCTATTTGGCAAGTCGTGGCCACACCGTGACCCGGCTGGTCCGGCGCGCCGCTGTCACCGGCGACATCAGCTGGAATCCCGAAAAAGGGGCGCTCGATGGCGCGGTTATCGAGGGCTTCCACGCGGTCGTTCATTTGGCGGGGGCAAATATCGCCGGTCGGCGCTGGACAACCTCGTACAAACGCGAGATCTGGGACAGCCGAATCCGAAGCACCGAGTTGCTGGTAAACCGCATTCAAGCGCTTCGTCGTTTGCCACAGGTGTTTGTCTGCATGTCGGCGGTCGGATATTATGGAAACCGAAGCGACGAAATACTCACCGAGTCTTCCCCACCCGGAGACGACTTCATGGCGCAGTTGTGTGTTGCCTGGGAAAAGACAACCCAACCGCTCACCCGGAAAGGTGTGCGAGTGGTGAATCTTCGGGCGGGACTTGTCCTTTCGGCGCACGGGGGGGCGCTTAAGAAAATGCTGTTGCCGTTCAAGCTCGGCTTGGGCGGACGGTTGGGTTCCGGAAATCAGTATTGGAGCTGGATTACGCTCGATGATTTTCTGTCGGCGGTTGAATTTATCCTGACCAATCAATCTGTTGTCGGGCCGGTCAATGTGGTAGCGCCGAACCCCGTTACGAACCGTGAGTTTGCGGCCGCTTTGGCCTCGGCTGTTCGTCGAACGGCGATATTTCCCGTTCCGGCGTTTGTTCTTCGCACGGTTTTCGGTGAAATGGCCGATTCGTTATTCTTTGCCAGCCAGCGAGTTAGCCCTGATAAGCTGGCCGTGGCGGGGTTCAAGTTCGGCCACCCCGACTTGGCCGCGGCCTTGAAAGACGCGGTGTCGTTCTAAG
>JBGOTX010000342.1:0-3274 GCA_041476705.1 Candidatus Zixiibacteriota bacterium | reverse complement strand
GCGGTAGGCACCCCCGTGACGGCAACCGAGTGTTTCCGGTGATCTCAATGTCGATAATATTGGACATGACATATCGAAAAACCGAAAGAGGTGTACCCATGCGATTCAGTTTGAGTCGGTCTGTGCTGGCTGTGGCCATTGTGGTGGTCGTTGTCTCGTCGATTCTGGCCGCGCCTTCCGTACCGCTCACCATGTCATATCAGGGTCGACTGACTGACCTTTCCGGCCAGCCGGTGGCGGATGGCAGTTATTCCTGTGTGCTCTCGCTGTGGGCCGACTCAACCAGGGGCACTCTGCTGTGGACGTCGGGCAAGATTGAAATCTTTACGGTGGGGGGCGTGTTCTCGGTGGTGCTCGGTCAACCGCCAATGACACCGCTGGATCCTTCGATCTTCGCCTCGCCGGACCGATGGTTGGGAATCGCAGTTGAATCCCAAACTGAAATGATGCCCCGAACCAAGTTGACTTCGGTACCGTATGCATTCAAGGCCGAGCAGGCAAACACCGCCACCACTGCGCCCGGTTACCTGCCGCTGACAGGCGGTACTATGACAGGACCCACGTTGCACAATGGGGTCACCAGCCAATGGCAATCTGGAGGTACCGACAGGGTCGTGGTTGATCCAATCAACCGGAGAATTCAGATGAATGGATCAGATGGTGATGTAAAAGCAACCTTGGGTGAACAGCTTGGCGCTGGTGTGTTGGCCTTACTCGATAGTTCCCCGTACACTCAAGGAGGCGCGCTACTGGCCGCGTGCAGATTAGGGGGAGGCAGTGGCGGTACTCTCGGGCTGCTTGATAGTACGGGAACGCTCAACATGTTGTTGGACGCCGGAGGTCAAGGTAATTCATCCGTCGCTCTACCTGACAGCGCTATCGATTCGCGTGAGATTCTCGATGAACCGGGAATTGCGGCGGCGCAGTCGACGGCGACGACTGCTCTCAGTTGCGCGGTGTACACGGACCTCTTGACGGTAAGCATCACCATTCCCGCGCCTGGGTACATTGTTGTCGATGCCAGGTGTTGGGGCGAAATCAGTTCGTCAGTCGACGGTGAAGTCGGAGGATATGTGGCAATCAATGAGGCCGCCGGGGCGGCTCCCTCGGCTCCGTACTGGACGTTTTTCGGCCAAGGGTTAGCAAGCGGAGGCGGTTACATAGTACGTTTCCCAATCAGTACGTATCGTATTTACTTCAAGAACTCCGCCGGAACATACACATTTCACCTGAACGCCTCCAAGTTCGGCAATTGCCAGGCCCCATTCATTGCCTCCGTCCGAGATTACATGATGAAGGCCACCTACTATCCAACTTCTTACGGCTCAGTCGCGACGTTCGTATCTTCCAATGAAGCCAGCCAGTTCGACAAGGCGGAAGCGGTCTCTGTTCCTGCCGGGCCGGACGGCAAGGGTCCGTCGACGACCATGTATCAAGTTGATTTGCGTGAACTCGAACTGAAAGCGGCCAAACTTCGCGCTGATGCTGAGAAAGCCGAGCGAGAACTTGCCGAGGCGAAGATGAATGAGATGCGCAAACAGCAAGTCCACAATGCGTCAGACAAACCATAGATACCTTTTTCATGCGACCGACCACAACCCGCCACCTGTCCCGGCGGGTTTTGCGTTTTGGCGTGCCACTTGAATTGGGCGACCGGTCGACTATATTGTCGCGAAACAAATGCAACGAGCGTCAGGTCACTCCACGCCTTCGGCCTGGCAGGACCCGACGCAACACTCAAGGGAGACCCGCACGTGAAAAACTGGACTGAAATCCACGCCATGCTCGACGAAGCAACCGCGTATATCAAATCAAAAGTCAGATTCGAGCCGCAGATCGGCATTATCCTCGGCACCGGGCTTGGGTCGCTGGTGGACGGGATCAAGATGGTCGGCACGGTGGACTACGACAAGATTCCGCATTTTCCGGTCTCGACCGTCGAGTCGCACGCTGGACGACTGCTGTTCGGAACTCTTCGCGGCCAGCCGGTGGTCTGCATGCAGGGACGGTTTCATTATTACGAAGGGTACTCGTTCCAGCAGATCGCCTTTCCGGTGCGGGTGATGAAAAAACTCGGCATCCACTCGCTGGTCGTGTCCAACGCCGCCGGCGGGATGAACCCGAATTTTAAGCCGGGGGATATTATGCTTATCAAGGATCATATAAACTTTTTCCCCGGCAACCCGCTGATCGGCCCCAACGACGACAAATGGGGGGACCGCTTCCCGGATATGTACGAGGTCTACAATTTCGAATATCAACGCATCGCCAAGGAAGTAGCGCTTGATATGCGGCTGGCGCTCCAGACCGGGGTGTATCTTGGCCTGACCGGGCCGTGCCTGGAGACTTCGGCGGAATATCGAATGTTTCGCGGGTTTGGCGCCGATGCGGTGGGGATGTCAACGGTACCGGAGGTGCTGACGGCGCACCACCAGAAGAATCGGATTTTGGGGTTCAGTATTATCACTGATATGGGACTGGCGGACAATATGCACAAGTGCTCACTGCAGGATGTAATCGGCACGGCCACCCACGCCGAACCGAAACTTCGGGAACTGATCGCGGGGTGTGTGGAGAGGATGTAGAATTTTGTGCGCGGTGGACGTCCTCGTCTACCGCGTCCCGAACGAGGAGGCGATAGACCGGGAGGCCCGCCGTCCACAGAGAGCAGTCCTCGTAGGTCGAAACCCCTGCGGTTTCGACATTGACTAACTCCTGTCACGCCGGCCAAGGAGCGAGAGAATCGAGCTCCGCTGAGCCGGGGTGACATAGAGAACACTGAAAGACAGGTTGCTTCGTCGCGCCTAAGAAGGCGCTCCTCGCAATGACGAATTGCGACAGCAACAGATAAACAAATCGACTTGCCGACTTGCGCCACAAATCCAAAATCACGTCATTGCGAGCGAGCTTCGAGCGAAGCAATCTGTCTTTATGCCGGGTTCATGTATGGCAAAACAGGCATTTGTGTACATCATGACCAACTACATGCATCGGGTGCTGTATGTTGGAGTGACATCAAATCTTAAATTGCGTATTTCACGCCATCGGGAGGGCACCGGCGGCAAGTTCACCGCACGGTACAATATCAAAAAGCTGGTCTACTATGAATGCGCCGAGAGCGTGTACGCGGCAATTTGCCGCGAAAAACAAATCAAGGGTGGTTCGAGACTTCAGAAGACTAAGCTGATAACCGCGTTTAATCCTGAGTGGAGGGACTTGTACGATGAGATTTGAAGAATGAAGACAGGTTGCTTCGTCGCTCCTCGCAACGACT
>JBGOTX010000341.1:0-3288 GCA_041476705.1 Candidatus Zixiibacteriota bacterium | reverse complement strand
GCTTCTTTCTTTTTCATTTCCGCCTGTCGTTCGGCTTCGACCGCAATATGGCGGGCCCGTTCTTCGGCGTTCTTGAGGGAGTTTTCGCCCACCCGTCGGGCCATGAACCAGGCCAGGACAAAGCCGACGACGCCGACCAACAGAGCAACTACTACGATGACCAGAGGATTTTCCATCGCGTCCTCCCGCCCGGATTTGTCACCGGACGATTCTCTATATGATAAAACTGTGGGAAAAAACCGCTAAGGGTCGACACCCGGACGATCAGGAACGCAGGGCTTCTTCGTCAGCCAGCGCTTCGTCCAGACCGGAGAGCAGACGATCGAGACGCCCGGCCGACGTTGAGTGAGTGGAATCCAGTTCCTCTCTTTTTTCCAGAAGTTCCGAGGCGAACGACATGGCGGTCAGAATGGCCACCTTGTCGCGACCGCGGGTGCGGGTGGTCCCGGCCACCTCACGCATTCTGGTATCAACGACTTGGGCTATCTTGGAGATGTACGCAGGGTCACCTGCGCCCGTAATCGGGTAGTCTTCCCCAAATATCTCGACAACGACTTTGTGATCTACGTCTTTTTCAGTCATTGTTTCTGCGATTGGTCAAATGTCAACGCGGTTTCATCCCGCTTGCTAATAACAAAATCTTTATACCTATTCGGTAAGCGCAAATCAAGGAAAAAGTTACGAATCGAGACGCTCCAGCTCTTCAATCCGGTGCAGGACCGTCGCCAGACGCGACTTCACCGCCGCTGTCTGGTCCCGGCCGGCCACCTGCAACTCCTGATACCGGCGCTTAATCTCGGTCAGTTCGCCTGCCAAAAGCTCATTCTGCCGCTTGAGCTGACCGTTGTCTTTCTTGAGACGGGTCACCAGCCGGAGCACCCGGTTGACCCGATCTTCCAAGGCGCTGAATTTATCCGCCATAGCTACTGCTCCCGCAGTTCGGCCTTAAACTTCGATTTGAGGTGCGCGACAACCTTTTGTTGCGCCTGTTCGATTTCTTCACCCGACAAACTCCGCTCGGCGGACCGATAGACGATCGTAATGCCGACCGACTTCCGTCCCGGCGGAATCGGCTTTCCCTGATAGAGATCAAAGATACCGACCGATTCAGCCAGATTACCGGCTACCGCACGAACTGCTGATACAATTTGTCCGACTTTGACGGTCTCATCGACGACAAGGGCCAGGTCACGCGGCGCGGCCGGGTAAACCGGCAAAGGCGAGAACTGGGTGAGGGGCCGTCGACAGGAAAGTAGGGACGAAATGGTCAGTTCCGCAAGGTACACCGGCTGTTTTATGTCGAATTTTCGCAGAATATCGGGATCGATCTGACCCGCGCAACCTATCGGTTTTCCCATGAGGTCAACTTCGAAAGAAATCTCATCCGCAAAGCAGGCTTTTTTCACTGGGCGATAGCTCCAAACGACCCCGAGGGCCTCTTCGATCAAGTATCGATCTTCTTGACCGGCAACACGTTCACCAACCTTTTCGATTGCCCCTTTCAGGTCAAAGAAATCCAATGCGCGGGGGTGGTCGCGCCAGGTGGCCTCGGTATTGCCGGTCACCAGGAGCATCAGGCGATCTTCCTCACACCAGTTCCCCTGAGCATCGGGGGGGAAATACACGGCGCCTATTTCGAACAGGCGAAGGTCCACATTCCGATGCGACAGGTTATGGCTCACGGTCGTCAGGGCGGTGACAATCAAGCTGTTCCGCATGATATTGAGGTCTTCGGCGATCGGATTGACAATCCGCACCTGCGGCAGGTTGGGATTAATGATCGTGGCGTGGCGCGAGTCGGCCAGCCCATGTCCCATGATTTCATCGAAACCGGCGGCCGTCATTATCCGACGGAGCAAATCGGCGAATGTATCTTCGAGGTGTAACGGAGTAATGAGCGGCCCTTTGTTCTCGGTCGAATCCGGTATCCGATCATACCCGTAGATGCGGCCGACTTCTTCAATCAAGTCGATTTCCTTGTCGATATCAGGACGGAAAGTCGGCACCTGTACTTCCAGCGGATCAGTCCCGCTGACGGTCAACTCGAGACTTGCGAGTATCTTCTTCATAGTTTCTGTGGGCACCGATACGCCCAGCACCAGATGACACCGCGACGGCCTCAGCGAAACTGTCTTTGGTTTTAGAGGCGTGGGGTACCAGTCGGCCACTCCGGCGAGGACTTCTCCCCCGCACAACTCGGCCATCAGCGCCGCCGCCCGAGCGGAGGCCCGTTCGACATTGTTAGGGTCGACCCCGCGCTCGAATCGATATGAGGCCTCGGAATTCAGTCCCAGCTCTTTGCGGCTCTTACGAATGACGACCGGATTGAAATACGCTACCTCAAGCAGAATATCATTAGTGTTCTCGGTCACTTCGGACTCAAGGCCGCCCATCACGCCGGCGGCCGCAACAGCACGTTCGCCGTTAGTCACCAGCAGGACATCCGGAGTGAGCGCGTGCTCGTTCCCATCGAGGGTTGTGAATTTCTCGCCGCTTTTCGCTCTGCGCACCACCACCTTCTGCGATCCGAAACGATTCAGATCGAACGCATGAAGCGGATTGCCCATTTCAAGCATGACGAAATTGGTGATATCCACCACGTTTGAGATCGGGCGAATACCGGCCATCAGCAGTTTCTTTTTCAACCACCAGGGGGATTCCCCGATCTTCACATTGCGGATGATTCTTGCGGTGAACCGGGGACACCCGACCGGGTCATCCGAGCGCACCGAAATGAAATCGGTCGCTTTCTCTTTTGTCTCGACCAGCTTGATCTCCGGTCGCCGCACTTTCACCCCCGCCAGCGCCGCCAGATCGCGCGCGATGCCGATTGCCGACAGCGCGTCGCCACGGTTCGGGGTAATCTCGAAATGCAGGATGAAATCGTCGAGCTCCAACTGCTCCGCCAGCGGTTTGCCTACCACAACCGACGAATCGAGTACCATGATACCGGAGTGATCGGCCGAAAGGCCAAGTTCGGATTCCGAGCAGATCATGCCGGATGATTCCACCCCGCGAATGGTGGCGCGTGTAATTTTCATTCCGCCGGCCAGTTCGGCGCCAATCCGGGCCAACGCCACTTTCTGCCCCACTGCAACGTTGGGCGCGCCGCACACCACCGTCAGTTTCTCGCCTCCCGCATCCACGGTCGCCTTTCTGATCTTGGAGGCGCCGGGGATTTCATCGACCGCGACAACCTGACCAACCACCACCTGCCTGAGGTGTTTGTCGGTCGGTTCGACTTCCTCACAATTGAGACCGCTCAGCGTGAGACGGTTGGCCATTTCT
>JBGOTX010000340.1:0-3289 GCA_041476705.1 Candidatus Zixiibacteriota bacterium | reverse complement strand
CTTCCCCTCGATCACTTCATCGCAGACCTTGACGATCAAATCGCCTTTGTCTTTAGGCAAAAGTCCCAGCTCGACATTCACTTGAGCGGCCGCCTTCTTGAGCAGGCCGAAAGCGCGAATCAATTCGCGGGGCATCCGTTCGCCGCCGATGCGAAAATGGTGAAGCGACCGGGCGGTCTGCGCGCCGTAGTACTTGTCCGAGGGAACCTGGATTTCCCCCATCGAGTCGGTTTCTATACGAAAGCTCATATCTAACTCCTCAACAGAATAAGGACCGTTTTATCGAAAGGAATATACATGCGGAAGATTATGCAGGGCAAGAGGCGTTATGCGCACCGATTTCCAGTAGGGCAGAACCCGAGCAAAGCGACGCGGTTCTGCCAACAATTGCGGAATTCAACGCCGGTACCAGAAGCGGTTTCGCTCTACGGAGATTGCAGTTGTGACATCATAGAGTACATCCCAAAAGTCATGGTGACCACACCCAACAAGGTGTAGACAAAGAGCAATCTGTACCATTTGTAACCGACGGTCGGTTTTGAATAAAGCCTGTGATGCCAGATTCCCAAAGCAACCGCGAGGAGGGAAGAAACATACCATAGGTAGGTGTGAAATGCTCCCACTGCATTATGGCCGACGATATAGCCATGTGCAACCACAAAAACTACTCCTCCAACCAATACGCAGCTTGCGAACGGCAACAGGATGTGATAGATAAGTGGTCTCCACTTCCCTTCTGCCATTTTCATGATCCTTCCATTTTCACTCGAGATCTGACATTTCATTCCCGGAGAACCGATTGGTCTACACCCCTCACTGCTTCACTTCCGCCAGCACGAAATACATCGGGTTGAACACGATCTTTTTCGGCTCGCCTTCAATCGGCCCAATCGTGAACTCACAAACCGGCTTATCAATCCACTGCCGTACCCAGGTCATGCCCCCCGACTTGAACTGGATTTCAATCGGCACCGGCATTTTGAAATCAATGGGGACCTCGCGCTGTTCGACCCGACAGTGCGCGAAATACTTCCCCGCCGCATCCTGATCCACCTTGTAGCTGACTGTGTACGTCGGGATGACATTGCCGTACACCCACTGGTTGAAAAACCAGGTCATGTCCATACCGGTGTATTTCTCGGTGAGCGCCTTGAAATCCCGGGTGGTGGCAACCCGGTCGCTATACAGCGTATGAAACTCGCGCATCATAGAGTAGAACGCCGAATCGCTATAGGTACTCAAATCCAATAACATCCCGCGCAACATATGGAGCACGTATGCCCCTTTTTCGTACACGATCAGGCCATAATCTTCTGGCGATTGTGTGGTCGATGTCCGGTACCCCAGTGCAATTGGTCCGGCCTGCTGGCGGTCCTTGAGGAAGAATTTGTTCAGGGTGGCGATGTCCTTACGATTCTGGTTCAGCCAGTAGAGCATCCGGTCGTTCCCCATCGCCCGCTGTAGATACAACAGGGAACAATATTCTGCAAACCCCTCACTTAGCCATTGATCGTGGTAGGTCTCAAATTGTAATCCCGATCCCCACCACTGATGCGCCGCCTCATGAGAACGATGTAACCGGTCGGCGCCAAACGGATCGGTGTTATAAAACGTGGTATAGGAAAGCGTCACCAGCCCCGGATAAGAATAAGAGGATGCAGGATCGGTCAGGTCGGTTGCCACCAAATGCCGGTACGGTACGGCCCCGAACAGCGAGGTGAACAGCGTGTAGCTCGCGTCCAGATCCTGGGCAACCTGCTTTTGCATATCGCGACCGGCTATTCCCAGGCCGGTCGCGTACTCGTCCGGGTTGACCGACTGCGCTTTCCATTGGGCGAAAGCGCGGGAGGTGTCGTATTCCACTTCCGCGGAATTCGGCCGTTTGACATTTTTTGCGGCCATTGCCCGGTGATGCTCCTCGTTGAAATAAATATCGAGCACGCCGTCGCCATCAAGCGGATAGGTGTACTTCTTCAGCGTGCCGAGATTGAACGTCGCCCAGACGGCCGGATCGGTCATTTGCCAGCGAGTCCGCATCACATCGCCGACAACCTGCGAGTCTATCCGCTGACCAGTCGCGATAAATGCATATTGCTTCGGTGAATCGAATGTCATGTCAAACGTGGTTTCTGTGCGGAACCCATACGATGGATACCAGCTCCCGCCGGCGGTGACCAGGAACACGCCAACCTGAGCTTTGGCGATTTCGCCGTGATAGTATAACGTCAGGGACGAGGTATCGCCGGCCATCAGAGATTCGTTGAGCATCACATACAACGGAGAACTCCGGTTCTTCTCTTTCTTCCATCGCTCGAATTCGACTTTTCGACCGGCCGGATCGAGTATGCTGTCCACGCGAAGTCTCGGATGGAGCGACATTTCCAAGAGCTGAGTGCGGGCGATCTCGGGAACAAATTTCATCGCCGCGGAGCCCGAGTATTCCCCGCCCCAGTCGAACGACCCCTTCAGATCGTAGTGGAGCGCCCGAATTTCACCCTTGTCGATACCGTTCAGGCGCTCGTAGGTGCTGTCGGCATAGACCGAATACTGGCATATCGTCTCCAGAAATAAGTCTACAATCGCTTCTCGATATTTCTTGAGCAGTGATACTTCCTCGCGCTGATACGGATCGAATACATAAACCAGATCGCCCGCATGATCGCCGGGCACACTGACCGCCAGAAACGGCTTGGACCGGGGGGCGACCAAATTCTTGAAGGCCGCAAACGGCACCTCAAAATCTTCTTTGATCACGAGCGGCGAGAATCGATCCTTGAGCACCAGACTCAGAGTGTCCTTGGTCGGTTTAGGGGCCCTGATCCGACCGGCGATTAGTTTGTCATAGATCGACTTATTGAACAACAACAGCGCGCTGGAACATCGCCGGTTGAGCGAATCGGTTTTGAGAAATCGCCTGATCTGCTCCCGTTCCATCTGTAGAGGCGGCTGAAATTGAAATACGGCATGGCCGACATATAGCGCTCCATACTGATGCACCGCGGAATCGACTACCACCGGCTTGAGAAAGACCAGATACCCGCCCGAAAGATGAAGAGAAAAATCGCGATGCTCAACCGTGAGCGTGTCGATCCGATATCTCTGCGAAGTGTCAAGCTCCGGCTTCATCACCTGCTGAAACGCGGCCATCAGCGCGTTCCCATCGGCCGCGAATGTCGATACCGAGGCGAGCAACAACGCAAGAACGGTCATCGCACCCGGCGCGCTTATCCGACTTTGAATCTTGCCTATATTCATCAAAACCCTCAGCCCCTTACGGGCGGTATGATCG
>JBGOTX010000339.1:0-3301 GCA_041476705.1 Candidatus Zixiibacteriota bacterium | reverse complement strand
GATTGGACGGAGGAAACCCGATCACTTGGGCCGGGCGATCTGTTGTTCATCTATTCCGACGGCGTTCCCGAGGCGCAGGGGAAGGACAGTCAGTTCGGAGATGATCGAATGAAAGGGCTGATTGTGGAAGCGAGAGAGTGCACGTTGCCTGAGATCACGACTCGACTTATGAATGACATAGAAACATTCGTGGCGGACACGCCGCGGTCCGATGATATCACCATGCTGTTGGTAAAGAGAGAGTAGTCATGCTGAAAGCCGGTTCAATTGTCCGGTTGATTACCGGGTAGAAACCAACCAAAATCAAGAAAGGCCGCCGATGCGAATACGGGCGGCCTTTCCATTATGTCGCTCGAATCACATGCCGTGCATGTGCCCTTCATGCTCGCTTTTCTTGGCGGGCTTTTCGGGAGAATCTTCTTTGGTCTGTTTATCGAGAATCTTGAGGTACTTGACAGGATTTGCCGCAAACTTGGCCGGACAATCCTTGTTGGAGAAATAGATTCGTCGTCCCTCATAATCCGTGAAAATATCTTTGCTGGAGAGTGCTTTTCCACTCACCGGGCATCGCTTCTGGATATTTTCGAAAATCACCCCCTGCGCGGACGCCTTCTTGAAATATGTGTCTGGGTCGGCACTGAGTTTCTTGGTGCACCCTCCACAGCAGTGATAAACCCGCTGTCCCTGAATATCGGTGTATTGGGTTGAATCGATCTTGCCGCCCATCACCGGGCAAACGGTTTGATGAGTGGGCGACGGCGCCGGTTTGGTCGTGTCGGCCGGTGTATCTGTGGCGGATGCGACTACCGCCGACAAAGTCAGCGCGATCGCGGTTGCTGAAACGAATGTTAAGCAGTTGCTGAGTTTCATTATGTTTTCCTTTCTATGTTTTGGCACTTCATTTTCTATACCGGTATAGCATATCAGACGGTGTGCCGGACGCGATGTTATTGCTATGTTGTTGATGGGTAATAAGTTGAAGATTCACAAGGCGATTATGTCCAATAAAAGAGTGAAGAATTGTGTCGACAAAACGACCAAGAGTGTAGAATATTCTTGAATATGAAGGCATTGTGTACTGCTTACCGGAATTGAAAGATGGCCATCTTTAAAGAAAACTCCGGCAAGATCTTTGTGGTGGGAGCGGTGGTCGCACTCACTCTGGCCATACATTATGGCTGGGTGTTTCAGCCGATTTTCGGCCACCAGGACTGGGTGCACGCCCTTCACCGTCGTTTCTGCTATATTCCGATCGTCATTGCGGCCGCTTGGTTCGGGCTTCGCGGCGGTTTGATCACCACGACCGTGATTTCAGTGCTCATTGTCCCGTACATTTATCTCAGCCCTCATGCGGCCGATCCGTTCACTGAATACACCGAGATCGTCTTTTACTACGCGCTGGCCGGATTAGCGGGCGGATTGGTCGATCGGGAACTTAAAATTCGAAAGCAACACGAGCAGACGCGCCTTGAGCTGGAGCAATCACATCGTCTGTCGATGATGGGCCAGTTGGCGGCCGGAGTGGCACACGAGATCAAGAATCCGCTGGCATCCATCAAGGGGGCGGCCGATATCCTCAGCGACCCGACCGCCTCGGCCGAAGACAAGCGCGACTTTTCCGAAATCGTCCGTCGCGAGATCAAGCGGATCGATACGACAGTCGGAGAATTTCTCACGTTCGCTCGTCCGCCTGAAGTCGTGTTATCCCGGATGAACTGGTCGTCGGCATTAAATATGACTTTGCGCCAGTTTGAGAGTCAGGCCTCGACGCGGAGAGTCAAAATCCTGGCCGAGATCGCGCCCGATCTGCAGATCAACGGCGACAGCGAAAAGCTCCATCAGGTCACGCTCAATCTTCTATTGAATTCGCTTCAAGCATCATCGTCGGGCGACAGCGTTACGGTGACTTTGCATTCACGCGACCACCGCCGGGTCGAATTAACCATCGGCGATAGGGGAACAGGGATTAGTCCGGTGGATGTCGACCGCATTTTTGAACCATTTTTCACGACCAAAAGCTCGGGAACAGGGTTAGGGTTGGCGATCGTAAAATCGATCATCGATAATCATCGCGGGACTATCGCCGTGACCAGTGAACCGGGCAAGGGGACAACCGTGCTGGTGTCGGTTCCGGTGGTGGAGTAGATCATGCTGATCCGTATCCTTTTGGCCGATGACGACGCGGCGCTCCGCAAGGTTATCGCCTACAAACTCAAGCGGAAAGGGTTCGACGTGGTCGCGGTGGAGAACGGTCTGGAGGCGCTCGCGCTCTTGGACACCCGGCCGTTCGATCTTTTGTTATCCGATATGCGGATGCCCAAGATGAACGGGCTGGAACTGCTCGAAGCCGCCAAGAGAAAACAGCCGCTACTCGAAGTAGTTCTGATGACTGCCTATGCTGATGTCTCTCAGGCGGTGAAAGCGGTGAAGCTGGGCGCGTTTGATTATCTCACTAAGCCGTTCGAGGATGACCAATTGTTCATGGCGATTGACAAGGCGCTCAAATTTCGGCGGCTCGAAGATGAAAACAAGAAGCTTCGAGAACAACTCGACGGCCGTCACGCCGGGCCGACCGTGATCGGAATTTCGAAGCCGATCAAGCAATTGCTGGCTTTGATTGACAAAATTGCGCCGACCGACGCCACTGTTTTGCTTACCGGCGAATCCGGATCGGGAAAAGAGGTGATGGCTCGACTCATTCACGAGAAAAGCCCGCGCCGCGACAAGCCATTTGTGGCGGTCAACTGTGCCGCAATTCCGAGAGAGCTGATCGAATCGGAGTTGTTTGGTCATGTCAGAGGGGCATTTACCGGAGCGGTGCGGGATAAGAAAGGGAAGTTCGAATTGGCCGACGGCGGCACATTACTTCTCGATGAAATCGGCCAGCTCGGCATTGAACTTCAGGCCAAATTGCTGAGGGTCATTCAGGAGCGGGTAATTGAACCAGTCGGGAGCGAGAAACAGATAGAAACCGATGTTCGTCTTCTCGCGGCCACCAACGAAAATCTCAAAGAACGCGTGGCACACGGGACATTTCGCGAGGACCTGTATTACCGGCTGAATGTCATTCCGCTCACCGTTCCGAACCTGCGTGACCGGCGGGAGGATATTCCCCTGCTCGTGCGAGAATTTCTGGCGCGGTTCAGTCCGGGCGTGCCGATAGTTATTGATCCATCGCTCGAGCAGAAACTGGTTGCGCTTCCGTGGCCGGGGAATATCCGCGAGCTAGAGAATCTGATCGAGCGGATGGTCGTACTCCGGCACACCGACCGCCTGACGCTTGAGGATCTGCCGGCGGAGT
>JBGOTX010000338.1:0-3302 GCA_041476705.1 Candidatus Zixiibacteriota bacterium | reverse complement strand
TCGGGAACATGGTGTTTTTGTGGATCTTCGGAAACAACATCGAAGACTACTTTGGCCGCATCAAGTTTCTGATCTTCTACCTGTTGTCGGGTGTCGCCGCCATTGCGCTCTATACCTTGTTCAACCCCGGCTCGGACGCGCCGCTGGTAGGGGCGTCGGGGGCTATTGCCGGAGTCATGGGTGCATATCTGGTCCTGCATCCTCGCGCCCAGATTACCTGTCTGATTGTTTTCTTCATCATTCAGTTTGTGGTCCTGCCGGCCAAAGTCGTGCTCGGGATCTGGTTCGCGCGTCAGATTTTTATGTCGATGATCGGGAGTTCCACCGGCGGGGGGGTGGCGGGGATGGCGCACGTGGGGGGATTCGTGTTCGGGTACCTGGTCTTGAAGGCGATCGTCAAATTCCGCGGCGGAGGCCGGATTTCTTCGGGGGACAACCAGCGCATTTATCGGATGCAATGGTAGGACGCAGGCCCAAGTGGGACACTTTGTCTTTCCGGGCGAAGGTTTCCAATATGTTGTGACACAACGAGTCACGGGCAATCCGCAAATTCCGATACGCACTTGAATCATGACTGCAAAACCCATATACTGACCGAACAGCGAAACAACTTGACTGTCCAGATGACCATTCTATATTCACCTTGTGAAAAAAATAACGAAGTCTCGTAAATGTTCCGAGACTATCGTAGTCAAGACAGGAGAATAAATCATGATAATAACCAAACAGCAGGCGCTCGACTATCACTCCCGGGGCAAACCGGGAAAGATCGAGGTCACATCGACCAAGCCATGTATCACTCAACTTGATCTGTCGCTGGCGTACACCCCCGGGGTAGCCCAGCCGTGTCTCGAAATACAAGCCAATCCGGCCGACGCCTACAAATACACTGCCAAGGGAAATCTGGTGGCGGTCGTTTCCAATGGCACCGCTGTGCTGGGCCTGGGAAATATCGGCGCGATCGCCGGCAAGCCGGTGATGGAAGGAAAGGGAGTGCTCTTCAAACGGTTCGCCGATATTGATGTGTTCGATATCGAGTTGGCCACTGAAAACGCCCAGGAAGTCATCCGAACCTGCCAGATTCTCGAACCAACCTTCGGCGGGATCAACCTTGAAGATATCAAGGCGCCGGAGTGCTTTGAAATCGAGGAGACCCTCAAGGCGACGATGAAAATACCGGTGTTCCACGATGACCAGCACGGTACGGCGATTATTTCCGCGGCGGCGTTGTTGAATGCGCTGGATTTGGTCAAGAAGGATATCGGCAAAGTTCGGGTGGTCTTCTGCGGAGCGGGCGCGGCGGGAATCGCCTGCGCCAAGTTGTACTGCTCGCTCGGCGTCAAGCATGAGAATCTGGTCATGGTTGATTCCAAGGGGGTGATGTACGAAGGGCGCGGCGACAAATTCAACAAGTACAAGCAGGAATTCGTCCGCAAAACAAGTCTGCACACACTTGCCGAGGCCATGAAAGACGCCGATGTGTTTGTCGGGGTCTCGGTCAAGGATATGGTGACCAAGGATATGGTGAAATCGATGGCCAAAGACCCGATCATATTCGCCATGGCCAATCCTGATCCGGAAATCATGTACCCCGATGCGCTCGATGCCCGCAAAGACGTCATCATGGCGACCGGTCGGTCGGATTTCCCCAACCAGGTCAACAACGTGCTGGGATTTCCTTTCATTTTTCGGGGTGCGCTCGATGTCCATGCCACCGCCATCAACGAGGAGATGAAAATCGCCGCCGTGCACGCCTTGTCGCGGCTGGCCAAAGAAGACGTCCCCGAAGAAGTGGCGCGGGCATACGGCGTGGAGTCGTTCAAATTCGGCCGGGAGTACATTATTCCCAAGCCGTTCGATCACCGCATCCTGGTGCGCGAATCCTCGGCAGTGGCCGAGGCGGCCATGAAAAGCGGCGTGGCCCAGAAGAAGATCGATCTCAACGAATACAAGGAGCAGTTGGAACGACGGATCGGCAAGGGGCGGGTCATCATGTCGGTCCTCTGGGATAAAGCAAAGAAAAGTCCCAAGACGATTGTCTTTCCCGAAGGAAACTCCAAGCGCATTCTGCGGGCTGCCCGCACGGTGTTCGAAGAAGGGATTGCCAAGCCGGTGGTGCTGGGTCATCCCGAAGAGATCAAGCGAATCGCGCGCGAGCACGATATCGAACTTGAAGGCGTCGGGATTATCGATCCCGAAACATCGGACAAGCGCGAAGCATACGCCCGTCGGTATTTTGAGAAGCGCCAGCGTCACGGCATGACGGACGACAAGGCGTTTCACATCTTTGCAGATCGCACCTATTTCGGCATCATGATGCTCGAAATGGGGGACTGCGATGCGGTGCTGTCGGGTGTCACCTCGGAATATCCGACCACGATTCGTCCGGCGCTCGAAATCATCCCGCTCGAAGCCGGCATGACCCGCGTGTCGGGGCTGTTCGCGATGATCAAAGGGGATGAGGTATACATGTTCGCCGACACCACGGTGAATATCGATCCCACGCCCGAAGAACTGGCCGAAATCGCTGTCTGCGCGGCGCGGGTGGCGAGGCGGTTTAATATCGAGCCGCGGGTGGCCATGCTGTCGTTTTCCAATTTCGGCTCGGCCAAGTATCCTGAATCGGTGAAAATGGCCAAGGCGACCGCGGTGCTGAAAAAGAAGGCGCCAAATCTGATCTGCGACGGCGAAATGCAACTCGACACGGCCGTAATGCCGGACTACCTGCAGAGGCATTTCCCGTTCTCATCGCTGAAAGAACCGGCGAACGTATTCATATTCCCGGACCTCAATTCGGGGAATATCGCCTACAAGCTGGCGCAGAGAATCGGCGGCCTGCACGCGGTGGGACCGATCTTGATGGGCCTATCGAGGCCGGTCCACGTTCTGCATCGCACGCTCGAAGTGAACGAGATTGTCGATATGGCAGCGATTGCAGTGGTCGACGCGCAGGTGGTGAAGAAGTAATCATCATGCTTCAATACGGCGTCGGGTGATCGCACCCGGCGCCTTTATTTTGGGTTTGAGTGGGACACCCGCGTTGTGCGCCCAAAGGACAGAAGTATTGAGATGTCAACGAGTTGGGGGGGTCGGGCGGCCATAAATTGGGTTCGTTTTGTCGATATTTAAAAATTTACTTTTCCCTGGCCTTCCATCGCGAACGGATGTCGCTTTGTATGTCAAGCAAGTTTCGCGGGAATGGACATGGTTGAAGGTCATAGTTGTTCCTTGGCGCTATATTAATGCGTAGGGGAGTGATTACCATCGAAGTGGTGGGGTTTTTGGGGGGGAGAGTTGACATT
>JBGOTX010000337.1:0-3323 GCA_041476705.1 Candidatus Zixiibacteriota bacterium | reverse complement strand
GGGGGACTCGGATTTGCGGCGTCGGGGAATATCGGCGACAAGTACGCCGTGTTCGAGCCGACTCACGGTTCGGCCCCCAAATACGCCGGACAGTACAAAGTCAATCCGATGGCGATGCTGTTGACCTGTAAGCTGATGTTCGACTGGCTGGGCGAGAAAGACAAGGCCCTCGCGCTGGAGAACGCAATTGCGTCGGTCATTAAAGAGGGGAAAGTCCGCACCTACGACATGGGCGGAAAGAACACGACTCTTGAGATGGCGCAGGCGGTGGCGGGGAAAGTGTAGTAGCGGTGACTGATGTGGTTACGAACGGCTTTCTCTGTAATTGGGTCGGCACTTCTCACGATAGGTAATTTCGTTCCTTTTCTCGGCGTCCCCGTACTTCATGACAAAACCTATTGGCAACTGTCAACAACAGGCGCGATCATTCTGATCGTGCTGGCGGCGCTGTCGCTGGTAGCCGCAGGATTTCGCAAGTTCGGCTGGCTGTATCTGACCGGGCTGGCTTCGTTCGGGCTTCTGCTCTATTCCATCCAGAAAGTCGGCACCCGCAAAGCCGATGTCCTTTCCGATCTGGCGCAATCGCTCGAGGGTTCCCCGCTCAAGGGCCTTGGATTGGGATTTGTCAACGCGGTCGATTACCGGTATGGCTGGGCGATCATGCTATTGGGGGCGATTGTGCTTATAGCGGTGCCTCTGCTGGGAAGTCGGATCAATTTGCGCAAGCGAACTGCCTGATTAAAGGGCCGGCGATTGGTCGGGCTTATTTCGATCCGAGTTGGCCCTGGCGGTTCGCAGTGAATCGGCTTAGGCACTTCATAAAGATGTTTTCTGCGCTAACGCGGACAACACCCGGCGCGATGGATAGCTCGAATATCAGAATTTCCGAATCGCCGTAGAAATAGGCCGTCATGACATTCGGAATGAACCGGCTTTTGTCGTCGAGGTAGAATGCGGTCATCGGCTGGCCGCTCCCATTGCGGACCGAGTCGACCGGGCGCAAGACGAGTTTGGGGCCGTAGTGCTGGCGCATAGACGACGTGTCGTTAGTGAGCACCGATTCAAACGCCAGTCCGCGAACCTTGTAGATATTCACCCCGATCACTATGTCTGATTTCTTGTAACTGAGCGTATCGGGGACAAACGCAAAGGAATACCCATCAACCCGCGCCTCGGCGGTTATCATTTTGAAATGATGCGGCGCTTTCACGACATAGTTGAATTTCTCGCCCGCATAAAAGGCGTTGTTGCTGTCGGGGCGTTCGGTTGGGGCAGTCTCCGGTCCGGCATAGGCCGCCGATCCGAGAAGGATCATTAGTAGACCACATATAAAATTGCGCATGTGCAAGGTATCGGTGACTCGAAACCCGGAATTGAGAAGAATCGTCGGCAATAGTCGTAATGCAATTGATTTGTTGAACTATTGAACTATTTGACGGCGTCGCCAGATATCAGTTCCCTGAATCCTGCAGATCAACCAGCTCTTCGGGGTAGGGTGAAAAGTAAGTCTGCCGGCGAAGGTAATCGTCGTCGAACCGCTCGATCCAGGAGTTGAGGACACTCAGTAAAGCGGGAAGAGCCAGCTTCCCGGCTCTGTACCTTTCAATCGTTTGAAGAAAATGCCGTTTCTCCACCGAGGTAATCTTGTCCTTGAAATATCCGAGCGCATGCATGAGAACATTGATGTGTGAGGTCACCCGGGCCGGTCGGGCCATCGCCGTTTGAAGATGCTCGTGATATAAACCCAACTGCGTGTCAATATCGGCCTGTTCATGATTCGCAACAATTCTTCCCAACTTTCGCATTTCTGTTTGATGGTAGGCCATGAGCAAGAGTTTGTTGTCAGCCTGAAATTGTACCAGCGCTCCGACTAATCTCCTGGTTCGCATTGCCCGGAACCGCGCATGTAAGAAGAGTTTGGTCAGCCAGTGTTCGCGGAGCCGAAGGTTAGTCAGACGGCCTTCGTCCTCAATCGCCAGCCCACCGAATCGATCAATCACATGGGCGGCAAATATGCCGA
Source organism: Candidatus Zixiibacteriota bacterium (assembly GCA_041476705.1). GTDB lineage: Bacteria > Zixibacteria > MSB-5A5 > GN15 > FEB-12 > JACRAV01. The sequence continues at coordinate 1,303 of JBGOTX010000337.1, read as the reverse complement.
GTGTCTTCTCCGAGGCGATCTCGCCCTTTGGACCGGTGTACAGTTTGACATCCTTGATTCCACACGAAGGGGATCGGCTCTTAAGAATAAATCCATCAATCTGGTCCAGCGATCCAAGAAACCGATTGGCAAAGGTATGCATGTCGTCGGTGATGTCACGGCCGGTTGATGGTTGCACGAGCCGTAGATCATTCTTGCGCCGGACGATCTTGATCGGATCGCGCGGAATCCCCAGGCCGACCTCGACTTCCGGGCAGATCGGCAGAAAGGTCACATGATCGCGAAGTTTGGTTACTAGATCGAACGCGATCATCTGCCCGTTGTACCGGCAGGCCTCGAACTCAAGGCATTTGCTGATGACGACCACCGGCCGAACCGGTTCGTCGACGTGTGAAATCGGTTTTGTCATGTGCAGATAATCAATATGTCGCAGGGAAATGATTTGCGCGAGAGAAATGTCATCGGGTTGACAAAGTTGTCGGCCATGATTACCCTTTGTGATGTTTTGCAAGGACTTATCGGAGAATTGTACCACATAACACATTTGAGGTGATTTATGGCAGGAATCGTTGGGTATGGCGCTCATTTGCCCAGACATCGGATCAAAGTCGAAGAGATCGCGAAAGTCTGGGGAATGGATGCCAACAGTTACAAGAAGGGGTTGATGCTTCGCGAAAAATCGGTCCCGCCGCCGGATATGGACACGATTACGCTGGCGGTCGAAGCGACCAAAAACGCCCTTAAGCGGGCGGTGGTGGTTAAGCCGGTGGATATCGGCGCTATCTATGTCGGCTCCGAGTCGCACCCGTACGCGGTGAAACCCTCGGGGACAACCGTGGCCGAAGCGATCGGCGCGACGCCGGACATTCATTGTGCCGATTTCGAGTTCGCCTGCAAGGCCGGTTCCGAGGCGATGTTTGTCGCGTTGTCGCATGTCGAATCCGGTTTCATGAAATATGCGCTGGCGATTGCGGCGGATACCTCGCAGGGAGCGCCATCGGATGCGCTCGAATTCTCGGCCGCGGCGGGAGCCGGGGCGTATATCATGGGAAAAGATCATCTGGTCGCCGAGTGCCTGTTCACGCACTCGTTCATGACCGACACCCCTGATTTCTGGCGCCGCGAACACGAGTTCTATCCACAGCATGCAGCCCGGTTTACCGGTGAAGAATCGTATTTCAAGCACACCAAGGGGGCGTCGCTCGCGATCCTGCAAAAAGCCGGTCTCAAACCGAAAGATTTCGCCTATGCCGTGTTCCATCAGCCCAACGGGAAATTCCCACAGCGAGTGGCGCTTGAACTC
>JBGOTX010000336.1:0-3325 GCA_041476705.1 Candidatus Zixiibacteriota bacterium | reverse complement strand
GTACGTGGCATTCCGGCCATCTACGACATCGATAAGGACGGCAAAGATGATATCATCTGCACAGCCGCCGACGGCATCCATGTCGTGAAGATGAACGGCACTGAAGCACCCGGTTGGCCGCGGCAATTTACTATGGACCCAACCGGCTACGGCTTCCCGACGCCGACGGTTACCTCGTTCGGAGGCGCATTCGACTCGGTGATTACGCTTATCGATAATCAGGGCGTGATCAGAGCACACCGGTTTAGCGGGGCTCCGTATTTCTATTCGACCAATGGGCGTTTTGCCTCGTTTTTCGGCTACGAGGGAAACGCTTCATACTTTAATGGCAATAGTGTCACTGCCACGGACCTCGATGGTGATGGTAAGACCGAAGTGGTCGCGACTAATTCGGCTCTCGTCCCGATGTCCGGCGTGGCGTTGTTCGACGGTCGAACCGCTCAGCCCGCGTTTAACCTGCCTTATCCTCAGATCATCTCCGGGTACGGCGTGTTTGGCACGGTGCTGGCCGACCTAAATGGAGATAACCTGCCGGAAATTATTACGGTGGGTTATGATCAACAGGGGATGCGCACCGTGTGGGTCAAGACCCGGGGTGTGAATGATCTGCCCGGCTGGCCTCACACCTTCCCGGAGATACCCGGCTGGCGAGGCAACTATCCGATGGTGGCCGACCTCGACCTCGACGGCGTACCTGAAATTCTCTTGACCTTTTATGAATTCGACATTGGTTCTTTGTACATATTCCGGGCCGATGGGTCGCCGTTCATTCAGCGACCGGGCAAACCGGCGGGCGAGGCGTTTCGTGCCGCGGTAACCATGAGCTCGCCAACGGTGGGGGACCTGACGGGTGACAGCCATCCGGAAATTGCCATCCGTGGCGGTCATATTTTTCCGGGCGGCGGTAACGAGATGGTATATGTGCTTGACTATGAGGGCCGGCCCATTCCGGGCTGGCCCATCGCCACTCCGGCGGATCCTTCCGACATTTTCTCCACTCCGTTTGCGCCATTGGTGGATGATATAAACAATGACGGCCGAGCCGAACTCGTCCTGGCAAGCGAACCGGGAGTGCTCTACGTCTGGAACTTCGCGGCTCAATACGATTCTACCAAGACCCATGGGCGACTGTTGTTGGACAATAAGAACGGCGGCATCCTGCGACCGGCCAAATCCCCCACCGACGTCGGTTCGGACGAGAACGGCTTGCCGGCATCTATTGTCCTGCACCAAAACTATCCGAATCCGTTCAATCCGTCGACGACAATTTCGTTCGAACTGCCGGAACGAGGTCCGGTGCGGTTGACCGTTTACAATATCCTGGGACAACAAGTCAGCGGCGTTTTCGAGGGCACGCTTTCACCCGGAGTCCACCAATTGACTTTTGACGGAAGTTCTCTGGCATCCGGTACATATTTTTACAAACTGGAAACGCGGGGGGAATCGATCACCAAGAAGATGGTGCTCCTGAAATGAAAGGCCTTGCCCTCATCCTGTCGGCTGTCGGGTTCGTGTTTTGCTCGACACGGGCGGCTTCGGCGCCGATCCCCACTCATACGCTCTTATGGAATGACTTTCAGGCCATGACGATGGTTGACAGTATCGCCGTGCTCGGAGGTCCCGAGGGCATCATGTCCGCCCGTTTCGATCCGGCGACACGGCAGTTCCAGCCCGTGGCATACGCCAATATTGCCGGCCCGATCGTGAAACTCAAGCGGTTCGATTCAGTCATCGTGGCGCAGTCGGCCGCCGGTTCGCTGACATTTTTCAATGCTTCATCCCTGCCGCAACTGGTGGGGCTTGGTACATCGACACCGAAAGTCGATTATCTTGATTTTGCGCTGATTGACCGCAGTCTCTATCTCGCCCGCGGCTTTGACGGCGTGACTCAATATCGAATGACCGATTACTCCACTCTGGCTCCCGTCGATTCTTCGCTCGACGCGGTCCACGTGATTTCGCTTGAAGTCGGATCGAACAGGTTATTTACGATCGACGACATGAGCGGCGTGTTCGTGTATCGTGCGACGTCCGATTCACTGGGCGCCCCGGTGAGCTTCCTCGCCCTGTCTTCTCCGGCCAAGGCGATGACCATCCGCAACGACACGGCCTATATCGGTGATTCGTCCCCCGCCATACTCCGAGCCGTGGTGTTCCACGATTCCATGAAGATGATTGACACTCTTCCGGCTTGGTTCTCCCCTTCGCGCTTGCAGATTGTCGACACATTTTTGGTGGGAAGTGCAGGAGACGGCCGGGGATTTGATATTATCAGTCTGGCCGGTCGTCACAACGTCATCTGGAGCGATTCGGGATCGATCACGTCCGGAGCCGTATCTTTCGACAACGGCGGCGCCGCATTTCTGGTCGTGCCTGATCGGAACGTGGGACTGTTCCTTTATGACCTGAACAGAGTAGAGCAAGATATTCTACAGCCACGGCCCGCTTATCCGCTCGCGGGCAAGATTCAAGGTCTGGCGACATTTGGCGGTGCATTTATTCTAGCGCGGAGCAATCAACCGCTTCTCTCGTACCGGGTCGATGCGCTGGGCATGCCGATGAATCCGGAGCCGATTTTGCCGGGAGTCGACGGCGCCGGAGCGGTCGTATCGACAACGGATCGGCTTCTTGCTCTTTACCCCGACCAGCATATGCTGGCCGTTATCAAGGAAGTCGGCGGACGGTACGAGTTGGACAAATCACTGACGGATTTGCCGGATGTGATTGACCGGGTTCGCATATCAAACAGCCGATTGGGCACGCTTCGAGCGCTGTTCCTCCTCGGCGACCGATTCGTCGATCTGTATTCGGTCAGCGATCAGTGGCAAATAAGTCCACGAGGGCGGATGTTTTTGCCCGAACAACCCCGCGATATCGCGTTGGTCGACTCGCTCATCGTGGTCGGCGGCGCCACCCGCTTGTTTGTCTATGTAGCCCGGCCGGATTTTTCGATGGACTACCGGTCGACGGTCGAGCTTACGACTTCACCCGACGACCCGAATCAACTGGTTCAACTGGCGCCGCCTTCGGCGACGCAATCGTATCCGTTTGTGGTTGTTTGCAATCGATCAGTGCGGGCGTACGACCTGACCAGTCCGGCCAATCCAATCATGCGCGATTCGCTGTCCGCCCCGTATGGATTGAGCGCGGCGGCTCACGGAGGGGACAATTTGTATGTGATTTCGGAAGACCGGGGCCTGTTGAAACTGCAGGCGTCATCTCTGAATTCGATCGGGATTCTGGACAGCATATCGGTCACCGGTCACCTGATTGCCGCCGCCGGAGATATGGTTGCAGTCGCCAACGACCACGCCGGATATTTGTT
>JBGOTX010000335.1:0-3330 GCA_041476705.1 Candidatus Zixiibacteriota bacterium | reverse complement strand
CGGAGCGGGAAACCACACTTTTACCGTAAGCGATTCAAGCAGATTATCATCGCAGTTGGTCACGGCCTATCTACCCGGTTCGGACTCGATTACCGGAATCACGCCGCCGAATCGTCTGGCCAATGGAAACGAAATAGTTAAACTCGACTGGTTCGGCGGTAGTGGCGCTGGCGGCTTTGTGATCGCCGCGGTGCTTACCGCCAACGCCTACACGGGCAAAGGATATTCGATTTACGTGACCTCGGGGGCAACCTCGGCGACTTTCCCCCGCGACGCTTTTTACCAGTCCAACCCGACTACGCCGGATACCGGCTGGTATTACCTGTACGTGTATGCCTACTCAGGCGCGCCTGACAGCGCCTTATCCAGCGCGGTTCTGCCGGTGAGGATCCCCTCACAACTGGCCGACAATATCGTTTCGCAGGATCTGGCCGGCCATGCCGGCGTGGTGCGCGTGGCGATGCGGGATTCGGTGCGCATTTCGGTTTTACCATAATCTCCCCTTAAGCATCTTCGCGTTTCAGACGTCTCCCCTTTTTTCTTGCCGCGCCGTCGTACTATGCATTACATGAGATCAGCATGGTCGACTATCAAAAACTGATTGAGCAACTGTCTCGCCTGGAAACCGAACAGGTCAACCCGCGAACGTTGGATATCGACCGTCTCAGCGCGAGGGAGATTGTCGGCCGGATCAACGAGGAAGACCGTCGCGTTCCAGAAGTTGTCGCGGGGGCGCTCGATCCGATTGCGCGGGCCGCTGAAATCTATGCCGATACGCTCCGGGCGGGCGGACGGATATTCTATATCGGCGCGGGAACATCGGGGCGACTCGGCGTGCTCGATGCCGCCGAGTGTCCGCCTACGTTCGGCTCCGATCCGGCGCAGATTGTTGGCGTCATCGCGGGGGGGTATCCAACGCTGGTGCTCTCGCGCGAAGGGGTCGAGGATGACCGCGAGGCGGCCCGAAAGGACCTCGATGCCCACAAATTGTCGTCACTCGATTTCGTAATCGGTATTGCGGCGTCACGTCGTACTCCCTATACCATCGCCGGAGTGGCCCACGCCAAGTCGCGAGGTTGCCGCACGGCCATGATTATCTGCAATTCAGCCGATGGTCTGGAAATCGCGCCCGATGTGGTTATCGCTTTGCCGGTCGGTCCCGAAGCCATCACCGGCTCCACCCGCATGAAATCGGGGACGGCACAAAAGCTCGCGCTCAATATGATTTCGACAACCGCCATGGTCCTTTTGGGTAAAACATACGGGAACCTGATGGTTGACCTGCAGGCCAAATCGGAAAAGCTGGCCGCCCGGTCACGGAAGATTCTCATGGAACTGCTGACGATAACGATTGATGAAGCAAATGATTTATTGAAACGGTCCGACGGTTCGGTGAAGCTGGCCATTGTCATGCATGTCCGGTCATGCGATAAAACGCAGGCGGTCAAGCTCCTCACCGAGTCCGGCGGCCATTTATCGAGGGTTATATGAATCGTAGCCGAAAACGAATGGCGCTGGTAATCGGACCGGCGGTTTTGATGATCCTTCTTGCCATCGGTCTCACGCTGGCCGGCGACAAAGAAGAAACAGCAGTTGGCATTCCCGTAGCGCAGACGATATCCTCTCCGGCCGCTACTCCCCCCTCGGCCAACGAAAGTTTGTTCGCCGTCATCAACGCCGGCTTTCAGACCCTCAAGCCGGGGTTTGAGCGGAGTTGCTACGATTGTCACAGTCGATTCACCCAATTCCCGTGGTATTACAAACTCCCGATTATCAAAGGGATGATCGACAAAGATATCAAACAGGCGAGACATAATGTTGACTTCTCCAACGGCTTTCCGTTCACCGGCAAGGGATCTCAGGCGGATATGCTCAAAGGAATGCGCGATGAGATTTCTGGAGGAGATATGCCACCGATGACCTATCGGATAATGCACTGGGGACGGCAAATTGAAGGGGCCAGCATGGAGTCGGTGATCAACTGGATCGACAGTTCGTTGGCCCGACTGGCGGCGGTGGGCATTACGCCATCGGAAAAGGAAGATACCGGGACGGAAGGGCGTGATTAGCTGACGTAGACGTGCTGTCTACGCGCTACGCTTGATCCAGAAATCCTGTTTCTTGCCCTCTTTGGTCAGGATGACCAGCCGGGAACCCTCGAATCTTGACCAGTAGAGCCCCGGCATAGGGATGTCGGTCTCTGTTAACCCCGGCTCCAATATCAGTGTTTTTCCTCCCGCGTAGGCGATCAGGTACTGGCGATCGGCAATGTCGATGTCGAAACGAAGGGTCTGAGTACCGTAGATTTCGGCTTCCTCCCACCGGTCGTTCTCAACAAAGCGCATGGCCGACTCCTCCAGGTACGACCGCACGGGAAAGCACTGGGCCATGCGAAACAGATTGGCACGCTCGGAGTCGCTAAGTTTCTCCAGACCGCAACTTTGATACAATGGTGAATCTTTGTCCAGCCCGGAGGGGGCTAAACCACGGCGGTGTCCGTCGACAGCGACAACGAGAGCGGTACAGGCCAGCACCGCCAGCGCAACGATAAGAGTTTTCCTGAACATGACTTCCCTCCCGGCAGATGGTTGACTTCTTTCTCGTACACCAATTATACGCTCAACGCCGGTTCGCCGATGCATTGAAGAAAACTGAAAGGCCGCCGGCTTGCGCCAACGGCCTTTTCTCTGGAACACAGGGAAGACGAAACCAGAGTCTTGCGAAAGTCAGGTACTGCTTATCGCGTTGCCTGATAATACTCGTTCACCTTTGCCCAATTGATGATGTTGAAGAAGGCGGTAATATAGTCCGGTCGACGATTCTGATATTTCAGATAGTAGGCATGCTCCCAGACATCGAGAAGCAAGATCGGCGATTTTCCGGCCGTTAGTGGTGAATCCTGATTGGGGGTGCCGACAATCTCAAGCTGGCCGCCCGAGACTACCAGCCAGGCCCAACCGGAGCCGAACACATTGGCCGCCGCGGCGGAAAACTTCTCTTTGAACTGGTCTAATCCGCCAAAAGTCTTGACGATGGCGTCAGCGGCCGGACCGCCGAAGGTGACATCTTTCTTGAGCGTCTGCCAGAACATGGCATGGTTAGCCACACCGCCCCCATGGTTGCGCACCGCCGTACGGATAGCTTCGGGGATCGAATTCAATTCGCGAACCAGTTTTTCGACCGGCTTGGCCTGAAGGTCCGGATGCGCTGTCAGCGCGGCATTGAGCTTGTCGACATACGTTTGGTGGTGCTTGCTGTGGTGGATGGTCATGGTCTGCGCATCGATATACGGCTCAAGCGCATCGTACGCGTATGGAAGACTTGGTAAGG
>JBGOTX010000334.1:0-3352 GCA_041476705.1 Candidatus Zixiibacteriota bacterium | reverse complement strand
GTGGGTCGCTTCCTCGGGAGTCGACTACGATTTGGGTACGACCGGCTGGCAACCGGATATGCACTTCGTTGGAGTTTCGACCGACGGCACCATTCAGGAAGGTGTTAATCTGGTGGCCGGCAGTACCATCTATATAGCGGCCGGTACGTATGCCGGGCAAGTGGTGATGACCGGTTTCGCTGATCTGAAACTGATCGGCGCCGGCATTGGTTCGACTATCGTGACACCACCGGCGACGGCCATGACGCACTATTTCATGACCTCGGATAAGAACTACGCGATTTTGTCGGTCGAAGACTGTGCGTCCACAAAGATTAGCCATTTGACTGTGGATGGCCTAGGCAAGGGGAACGGCAATTACCGTTTTGTCGGGATCGGCTACCACAATTCCGGCGGCTCGGTGGACACCTGCGCGGTGCTCGGCGTGCGTGATACGCCGTTCTCCGGCGCTCAGCACGGGATTGGCATGTACGCTTACGCCGACAATGGAACAAATCGCACGCTGGCCATACGAAACACAACGGTCTCAGGATTCCAGAAGGGCGGGATAGTCCTTGCCGGTGTCAACTTGAGCGGCATGGTCGATCGCTGCACGGTGACCGGGGCTGGGCCGACCACGGTGACGGCACAGAACGGCATTCAGATCGGGCCCGATGCCACGGGCATGATGAGTTACAACAACGTGTCAGGCATTTCGTACACTGGCGCCAGTTGGGCGGCTTCGGGTTTGTTGGCGTGGGGGCCGGGTATGGTCAATGCTGACCACAATACGGTGTCTCAATGCCAGGCCTCGGCCTACTGGACCGACGGCGGCGGTACGGTTTCGAATAACACATTCAGCCAGACTCCGGCCGGCACCGGGCATCAGGAGTTCTACGGTTTCCTGGGTGTTCACGGAACAGTCGGAGCGGCGGCCGCCCGAATCAAACCAAGCGGACTTGATTTTGAACTTTCTTCGGTGCGGTCCATCGCGGCGGTGACTTCGCCACAGGTGCACTCTATGACCGTTCGTGACAACGTCATGGATGGCGCCGGCGCGGATACGTCGTTTGGTGTCGAGGAATATGCATATGGCAGCGGCAACGTGAGTGTCAATGTTTCCGGCAACCGCATCAGTAACTATTATGTCGGCGTCGAACTGTATAAGGACGGCCTTTCACCGGTGCTCACGTCGGTCGTGAACAGCAACGTTATTTTGCACAACGACTTCGGCATGGACAACGTTGGCGGCGGCGTGAATGCGCAATACAATACGTTTGCCAACGGCTCTAACGCCGGCGATGATGTTGTCGGCAACTACTACAATCAAAACTGCTGGAATGACTATTCAGGCAGTGGCGCATACGCTATTGGCGGTGGTGGCGGGAATCAGGACAATAATCCCAATCGTGATTGCGGTCTGAATATGACCGCCGATACCATCACCTATGCTTGCAGCGGCAGTTTCCAGGTGACATACTCGATCGGCGAAATCGTCAGAGCGATGGATTTCATCCGTGTCAAACTGGAATTCCCGGCCGAATTGAACCCCGGGACGCCGGTTGTGCTGAACGCAAACTATTCGCTCCTGCCGAGTCCGCCGCCGACCAGCCACGGCGCCGGGCAGAAAGATACGATGCAGATCGATATGATCGTGTTGTCCGGCTCGCAGGACGGCCCGGCCAACCTGTTCCGGATTCCATTCGCGGCGACCTCAGGTCCGGCTTATCCGTCGTACATTACTGAAATCGATCATTTACTGCGAGACAGCGCCAACGCGACCATTCTGGTTCCACCGGCGGCGCCGACCGTGTTGTTGATTGATTGCAGTAATCCCACCATAGTCGTCAATTCGCCTGCCCCGAATGGCTACTTCAATCATGCCCCCACACTCAATCTGACCGCCACTGACAACCTCGGTGTGTCGGCGGTGTATTATCAGATAGACGCTTGTACGTCGGGCGGATGGCAGGTTCTGGCGACCGGATTGTCCGGGACTACCTACAACAATCCGACCTGGCCCGTGCCCAACTTCGGGACACTGTCCGAGGCGGCCCACTGCATTCACTTCAAAGTAGTGGATCAATCCGGTCACGCGAACAGTGATTCCTGTACTTTCTCCTGGTGTTTCACCAAAGACATAACCCCGCCGGCCCCACCGACGAACTTTGTGGCCAAACCGGGTCACAACAAAGTGCATCTCACCTGGACCAATTCGTCCAGCTCGGATGTCGCCGGTGTGCGGGTTCAGCGGGCGCCCTGGACGGACTATCCGGAATTTGGCAGTCAGCCGACTCCCACGCCGGCCCCGGCATATCCTGCCAATCAGACCACCGGTACGACTGTGCTCGACACGGCCGCGTCGGCATCGGCGAGCGTTGGTCATGTCGACGCCTCTGGTCTGACTAATGCGACGCGCGACATCTACTACTTTGGCGCCTTCGCCTATGACGCGGCGGGGAATTTCTCCATTGCGGCTTCGACCGCCCAGGGACGTTCCACGTCGTACTGGCTCGGTGATATCGCCGACAACTTTCTCACGTCGGGAACGTTCGACGGCAGCGTGTATTTCCAGGATTTGAACTGGTTCTCGCTGACCTACGGCAAGAAGCGCACCGATGTCGGATTCTATGCGCATGCCGATTTCGGACCGACCCAGAATTCGTCGCCGAAGGGGATTCCGATGCCGGATGACTCGATCAATTTCGAGGACGCGATCATCTTTGCAATTAACTTCGACGCCGTATCGCCGGCCGGCAAGCTGGTACCGGTTTTCGCGGATGACCGTGTTGATGGTCCGCTGGGGCTCTCGATAGTTTCCGATGGATCGGGCTTCTGGCGCCTGCGCTTGGATAACAACTCAGGTGCCGTGAAGGGGGTGCATGCGATTCTTGAACTCGGTCCGAATACGGTGGTGAAAGCCGTCGATATGTCCGACGCGATCAAGGCAAGCGCGCCGGCGTTCTTTACCTGGGTCGGCCAGGGGAACCGTCAGATCGTTATCGACTTGGCCATACTCGGCCAGGAAACCACGATCGGCGGATCGGGTGATCTGGCGACCATCGAACTGACCTCGAGTGACGGCGCTCAACCCCAAATCGCCGTGACTGAAGGTGTGATTCGCGATCTTGAGAATCAGACCCTCGGAGCCGCTCTGAATTCGCCCGCCGTTTCAGTACCGCGGGAGTACTCGCTGTCGCAGAATTATCCGAACCCTTTTAATCCGGCCACACGGATAGCGTTTGCCCTCCCGCATGCGGGACAGGTCAAACTTGAGATCTTCAATGTCCTTGGTCAGCGGGTGGCCTTAGTGGTGAACGAGTATCGCGAGGCGGGGGTCTATACCGAGGAGTGGAATAGTCGTGATGAGGCC
>JBGOTX010000333.1:0-3360 GCA_041476705.1 Candidatus Zixiibacteriota bacterium | reverse complement strand
GTGAGCGGCGAATCCTGATTGGGCATGCCGACAATTTCCAACTGGCCGCCCGAGACTACCAGCCAGGCCCAACCGGAGCCGAACACATTAGCCGCCGCCGCAGAAAACTTCTCCTTGAACTGATCGAGGCCGCCAAAAGTCTTGACGATGGCGTCAGCGGCCGGACCACCGAAGGTGACATCTTTCCTGAGCGTCTGCCAGAACATGGCATGGTTGGCCACACCGCCCCCATGGTTGCGCACCGCCGTACGGATAGCTTCGGGGATCGAATTCAATTCGCGCACCAGTTTTTCGACCGGCTTGGCCTGAAGGTCCGGATGCGCGGTCAGCGCGGCGTTGAGCTTGTCGACATACGTTTGGTGGTGTTTGCTGTGGTGGATGGTCATGGTCTGCGCATCGATATACGGCTCAAGCGCATCGTACGCGTATGGAAGACTTGGTAAGGTGAAAGGCATTGTTCCTCCCGGAATCAGTTAGAATCTTTGTTCGTTGGTAACAATAACAGCCGGCTCGGTTAATGGTTCCCTAAAATGGACAGGGTTGGCCTAACAGGCCACCTTCTTGTCCGGCAGGGAAATAGCGGCAAAGCGCCGGGGCGGCTACGATTGAACCAGCAGAGACTCGGAGCAGAACCCCGGCCCCAGCGCCGAAACCAGCGAGTAACGGCCGCGGGCACGGTCGGACTGATCCAGATATCGTTTGAGGACAAACAGGACGGTCACAGACGACATGTTGCCGAAATCGCGAAGGGTTTGCCGGGCGTGATCCAGTTTGCCATTGGTAATTGCCAATGCCTGCTCGTACGCCTGCACCACTTTGGTGCCTCCGGGGTGAAAAAGAAACTGGTCGATATCATCAAGGGTCAAACCATGCTTTTTCACGTACGACCCCAGATCCTCGGCGGCGTGAGCTGCGACAATATCCGGTATCCGCTGGGCAAAAACGACCTGCAAACCGGCTTCGACCACATTCCACCCCATGACATCGAGAGAATCCGGATAAAACCGGCTGTTGGTCGAGATCAGGCGAAGGTTGTCCGCCGATTGATCGGACGAATTTTTGAGCAAAACCGCCGCGGCTCCTTCTCCGAAAAGGGCGCTGGCGACCAGATTGGAACGGGAGAAGTCATCGGCCAAAAAGGTCAGGCCGCACAATTCGGCGCAGACGACCAGCACCGTTTCATCGGGGTGTCCGATCAGATGATGATACGCATGCGATAGCGCCGCCACTCCCCCTGCACAACCAAGACCCCAGATCGGCGTGCGGCGAATATCGTGGCGTAATCCGAGGACGTTGATCAGGCGGGCATCGATTGAAGGTGTCGCGATTCCGGTGGTATTGACATACACGATATAGTCAATTTCGTCAGGCGGAATACCCGCGTTATCCATGGCGGTACGCGCGGCCTGGGCGCACAGATCGGTGGCGGACTCGATATAGATGCGGTTTTTCTCGGCGATGGAGTGTGGTTGGGTGAACCACTCGGTCGGGACCGAAAAATACCGGCTGTCGATCCCCGAATTGACAAACACGGGGAGGAGCCGCTCGATATCGGGGACAAACCGGCTGAAATGGGCGCGGGCGAAGTCGGCGGCCCCCTGCTGGGTCATTTGGTACGGCGGCACGGTGGTGGCCAGCGACAGGATGGCGGGTGTCTTTGTCATCATATTCTGCACTACTGGTGTAACATAGGCGGGGAGACAAAGTTCGGGGGATTAAAGTTGTCTTCTTCGTGCGTGGCGGACGTCCTCCTCTGCCACGTTATTGACGGCAGACCGGGAGGGCCGCCGCTCACTATTTGCCGGCACCCGGAGAAAATCCCCACGATAAATCGCGGGGCACCAAGGCCAAGACTGGGCACCAGCAATCAAGCGGCAGACGGGGGGCGTCCGCCGCGCACACGAGCCCTAGAATCTAATGCCGACGCTAATCGGGAAGAATTCCGTTTTTGTGCCGCCCGTTGAGATGCGCACATATCGACCAGTAACGAAGCCGCTGATCTTGGGGTTCAATCGAATGTCAATTCCGGCTCCGACATTTACATAGAATTTAGTCTCGCTCCGGGAATCAAAGAAAACCGGTCCGATAGTAAGTGCGGATACCGATGAATAGGCCACACCGCCACCGACAAGCAATATGGGATCGAGGGCCCAATGACGAACATTCTTAAACAAACGGAGGTCTATGCCGGTCATGAAGGCCGTATAATTGCCGCCAGTAACGGAATCCGGATAGAGACTCTGATCGAAAGCGAAAGTCTGTATCTCCGCCTTCGTCACCACTCGAAAATTGTCGGCGATCCTGAAACCGACTCCAACCGAGCCATTAAAGCCATAGTTGTACTTTATGTCGAAATCTCGGGTTGGAAAGGCCGCACCGGTGGCCAGGTATATCTCTACCGGCTTCTCGTCCTGGGCGACGATGGACCCCGAGAATAGCATAACCAGTAGAATCGACAGAGTTGATTTGAACATGTGAGATCTCAAAGTCTCACGAAGGAGATGGCGCGATAGTTTCATGCGAGTTCTCTCTTCCAGCCACAGAACAGCTTTAGGCCGATCGACCGGTGCCCCAAACGATTTCCTCATTGGCCCGGTCTCAAATCTCTTCGCCTCGGTGGCCCATCATCTATGATGGGCGCTTAAATATACTGCCATCGCAAAAGAAACCCCACGATAAATCGTGGGCCATTTTGGCCAAGACATCGGCCGGCAATCGCGTACCTACTCAAACAAAAGACCCGCTTCCATCCCTGGAAAGCGGGTCCAGACATAAAAGCCCGCATCGTGCGGGCTGGAAGGTGCGTACTAGCGACGCGAACGCGACGTGCGGCGGCTGGTCGTGCGACGAGCCGGCTTGCGCCAGCTGGGGCGATTCCACGACGGCTTCGACGCGTAGCGCTTCTTGGTGGTCGGCTTGCCGGAGGCACGCCACACCGACGGATTGGCCTTCTTGATGCTCAGATCAGAAGCTTTGTAGCGAACCGCATAGGCGGTGCGGCCAAGCTGACGGGCACACCACGAAGTCGGATTCTTGCGATAGTTCTTGCGCAGGAAAGCGATTTCGGTCCGGCTCCATTGACGGCCGCCATTGGCGCTCTTGCGGGTGGTGCGACGGAAGGTGCGACGGGTGGTCGCGCGACGGAAACTGGGGCGATTCTTTTTCGTAGCCATTGCTAACTCCTTTTTTGAGTCATTGCGTCTAGCGAACAAGGACATGGCTTTAGTCCCTCCCGCCGTGAATTATTTAGTTTTTCTATTATGTTCATCGGCGGTCCGATAAAATGCTTTAGCTCATGCGATTACATTTCTGGTCAACCGGGTCCGGCAGATTTCCAAATTACGCGCCTAAACTTTGGGC
>JBGOTX010000332.1:0-3363 GCA_041476705.1 Candidatus Zixiibacteriota bacterium | reverse complement strand
CTCGCCGGCGAACAGTTCGTGCGCCTCCTCTTCCAACCGGTACGCGATCATCAGCACATCGTGAACCGTAGCGGCCTTGCGAACTTCTTCAACCAGCACACTGTGCTGTGAGGTCATGTCTTCGGAAATTTCCGGAAGGCCGGGTTGCTTGAGGACATCGGCGGTGCTGATCCATCGCTCCGAGCGAATCAGCGAATCGTACTGGCGTTCAAGCACGCGGAAATGATCTTTCTCTTCAAGCGCCAGCTTCTGCAGGGTTTCCTTGATCTCAGATGAGCTCTGTTTTTTGGAGGCCTCGACGTAAAAAACATACGAGGCGACCTCGGATTTGATCCCCGCCGTGAGAGCATCGAGTGTTTGTCGACTAACCGGAGACATATTCTCCCTTTCGCATAAATCGCATTCTTTGGGGATAAGTTACATTTTTCACAAACCCTGTCAACTCCCTCTTGGTCGGCCGGGGAGGAAATCAACTTGATTTGGCCCGACAACAGGTGGATACTTGAGGGACCAATGAAAACCGATCTGGCAGTCAATCTCCGGCAGTTGCACCAACGGATTGCCGATGCCTGCGCCGAAGCGGGGCGCGAGGCCGACGAAATCACCATTATAGCAGTCACCAAAGGGCATCCGGCAGGAATCGTTCAAGCGGCGGTGGCGGCGGGACTGCGGAATATCGGCGAAAACCGGGTTCAGGAAGCGCAGGAGAAGATTGTTGCGTTAGGGCAGATCGCCCGCTGGCACATGATCGGGCATCTGCAAACCAACAAGGCGAAAAAAGCGGTTGAACTGTTCGACGTGATCCAGTCGATCGACTCCTTGCGGCTAGCCCAGGAAATCAACAAACGTGCCGATGAACTCGAACGGGTGATTGAGGGGTATATCGAGGTCAACAGCTCCGGTGAATTGCAGAAATCGGGGGCGAGTCCGGCTGACACGGTCGATCTTATCAAAGCTGTGCACGGGATGAAGAATATCAAGTTGACGGGTCTCATGACGGTTGGGCCGTTGAGTGACAACCCGGACACCATTCGACGAGCGTTTGTGCTGTGCCGCGGATTGTTCAAGAAGGGGCGGGAGATCGTAGGGGACGAATTCGACACGCTTTCGATGGGAATGTCGGACGACTTCGAGCTGGCCATTGCCGAGGGTTCGACCATGATCCGCGTGGGCACTGCGATATTTGGGATGAGGGGCCAAACTTAGCTTGGAACCGGCGTATTCCGGCTTACGCTCTTAAAATCTTCAAATACTCCACCCACGGGCCGACTTCGGTCTTGTACTGCTTGGCCATTACCCGCACGATCTGGAAGATATGATCGAGATCATGCGCTACCCACGTTGACAATAATTGCGCCAGCGTCACCTCACCGAACTTGGGGTGAATTCCGGTCTTGGTGAAATCGGATGATGTAATCCGTTTCGATTTCAGAAGGGCAATATTGCGATTCCGGAGCGCCTTGAATTCCTGCAAGAGATCATCAAGCGATTTTCCTTTGCTTTCGTTGAATTGCGCGAACCGGTCAAACGATTCGAACTTTTTGACAGAGCCGTTCGAAAGAATAATCTCCAGCCGGGCGATCCAGTCGGTTCTTTCGCCGTGGATGAGATGTCCGACGACATCGTAGGGGCTCCACGTGTCGGGACCTTCGTTATTCTTTGTCCAGTCGTCGGAAAGCCCGTTGAGAAGCGATTCAATCACGAACGGGGTTCGCTCAAGAATCTCAATGGCGTGGTCGAGGTCGAAGTTCATGGAATACGTGTCATTTTCTTCAATACTGTAGGTGCCGGATGCTTGCCTGCGCAAGCTGTCCGATCTCATAAGTTGATGCAAGAGTGCAGGTATCGCACCCAGCCCCTTTTTGGGGTAAAGCTTCCCCAGCCCCGTGCCGATAATCTGAGCAAAGCAGTCTGACGGGGTCTATCCCCGTTCAGGCCAATAACCTATAAACGGAGTGCTTGAACAAGTCACCCCTACTAGTGAGAGCGAATCATGGAACTATCCCCAACTGATATCCGGAATCACCAATTCGCGAGTCAGATGCGCGGCTATGACAAAACCGAAGTCGACACCTTCAAGGAACAGGTCGCCCAGACGCTCGAAACCAGCAAGCAGGAGCTTATGCGGGTCACGATGGAGCTTGAAGCCGTCAAGCTTCAGTTCGCCGGAATCAAGCAATTCGAGGATACGATCAAGGGCGCGGCTATCGATGCCCGCCGGAACGCCGACGCCACTATCGCCCTGGCAAAAAAAGAAGCCGAACTAATTCTGCAGAACACTAAGACCGAGGTGGAAACGATCATCGCCTCCCGCCGTCAGCGGATATCCGAAGTTGAGTCGGAACTAGAGAAGCTGGAACTGGCGCGCCAGGCGTATCTGCAAAAGCTTCGCGCCATGATCGGCTCGCACCTGGAACTGGTCGAGGCGATAAACGGTAGTGAAACGGCGGCGCGACCGAAAAGTACGGCGCCGCTGAAAGAATCTTCCTCGGAGGATCTTGAAATCACCGACTCGTCGGAGATGCGCCGCACTCGACGTGAAACGGTCGCCACCCCACCGTCAAAGGGAACGAGCGAACACACCGAAGAAGCCAACGCACCCAGTCACATCATGCAGGTGGCCGAACCGGTTGATGCTGAACTCGCCGAGGCGGTGAAACAATACCAAAGTCGCCAGCAAGATCGGAGACCTCAGACACCGGAAGAGCCATCGACCCCGGGTCGCAATCAGGCCCGGCCCGCTGAAGAAGCGCCGTCCGGATTCGTCAATAACAATCAGGACGCTCCTCGTAAGAGCGAGCGTACATCAGGCACAAGCTCTCCGAGCGGCGCCCCGATTCCGGCCGAAGTCCTGGCTAAAGAACTCGATGAAGTTGTGGCTAAATTTGCCGAAGAAATGGATAAAGCGGCCAAAAGCTAAGATCCAACTCCTGGATCGTTAACAGAACCGGTGGTCAGTCCCCCCTGCCACCGGTTTTTATTTGGGAGCGATCAAGCGAAGAGACGGCACAAGTGCCAAGCACCCCCAAGTAATATTTGACAAAATTGCCCTTTTTGGTTATGTTTTGCGTGTAATCGGGCTTTGTGCCCTGTCATGGCAGTTACTCGCGGTAGGCACCCCCGTGACGGCAACCGAGTGTTTCCGGTGATCTCAATGTCGATAATATTGGACATGACATATCGAAAAACCGAAAGAGGTGTACCCATGCGATTCAGTTTGAGTCGGACTGTGCTGGCTGTGGCCATTGTGGTGGTCGTTGCCTCGTCGATTCTGGCCGCGCCTTCCGTACCGCTCACCATGTCGTATCAGGGTCGGCTGACCGATCCATCTGGCCAGCCGGTGGCGGATGGCAGTTATTCCTG
>JBGOTX010000331.1:0-3367 GCA_041476705.1 Candidatus Zixiibacteriota bacterium | reverse complement strand
TCTTTCTCGTAATGCGGAAATCACCCGGGCGGCGGCGATGTCGCCCGATGGGTCCCCCGCTGAGACAAAGAGGAGTGGATTGCTCATGGAGACCGATCAGGCCTCCATCATGCGCGCAATGGAAGCGGTACCGATTCGGTCGATTTCGAGCGCCAACCGCAACGCCTCCGAGGCCTCAATCACCGTTACAGCAACCGGCCGGTCATGAATAACCGCTTCAAGAAAAGCGGTCAGTTCGGCCGCCAACATGTCCTGACCAGTGTCGGTTTTCTTGCGATACAGCAGGTCGCGGCCGGATTTCCCGAGCGGCACCCGCATCCCTTCACCGGGACTGTTGTCGGTAACCAGCGAATACAAATCGGCTTGTTTGGTGGCCAGATCGAGCGAATAGTAGCCGGAATGTTGAAAGATGCGAAGCTTGCGCATGGCGTGCAGGGAAATACGCGAGGCAGTCAGATTAGCCACCGCGCCGTTGGCAAAGGTGAGACGCGCGTTGGCGATATCGGCTTTATCCGAGATGACCGCTACAGCCGAGGCCTGAATATCCACCACCTGCGATTTGATAAACTTAAGCGCCAGATCGATATCGTGAATCATGAGATCAAGCACTACCGCCACATCGGTGCCACGCGGGTCAAACACCGCCAGCCGGTGCGCTTCGATAAACGATGGCTTGATATGCTCGTCTTCGAGGGCCAGCACCGCCGGATTGAACCGTTCGATTTGCCCAACCGTGACTTTTACACGGTGGGTATTGGCCAGTTGATGCAGTTCGCCGGCATGAGCCGAATCGGCCGTGATCGGCTTCTCGATCAGACAGTGGATACCGGCCTTGATGAGTTTTGAGGCGACCGAATAATGCTCGCTGGTGGGCACAACGATCGACGCCGCATCGACACTGCCAATCAGATCACCGAGCGATTGAAACGCCCGGACATTATACTCGTCGGCGTATTTGGCGGCTTTGTCGGCATCGGTGTCGTAACAGCCGACCAGATCGGACTGGGTCAATTGCGACAGCCAGCGCAAATGATGCCGCCCCAGCGCCCCGACACCCACCACCGCCGTTCTGACTTTTTTCATGGACATGACCGATGTTCGTCGCGCTCAGCGTAAAGTCACGCCGGCGATTGTCATTTAATTATACCGCGGTCGGATTTGGCGATAAAATCAAGCACCAGTTCAACATCGGGCGTCCGCTCGACTTCCTGCCTGATCCTTTCCAGCGCCTGCGACGTATTCAGCCCGGAAAAGAACAGAATCTTAAATGCCTGCTCGAGGATGCGGATTCGGTCGATGGAAAAGCCGCGCCGCCGCAGTCCGATCGAGTTGATGCCGACCACTTTCAAAGGGTACCCGCCGACCAGCGCGAAGGGACAAATATCCTGCGGCACGCGGAAGCCGCCGCCGACCATACAGTGCGCGCCGATCTTCACGAATTGATGAATCGGCACCACGCCGCCGACGGTCGCCCAGTCGTGAATCTCCACATGTCCGGCCATGTTCACCGAATTGGCAAGAATAACGTTATTGCCGACGATACAGTCATGGGCCACGTGAGCGTACGCCATGATGAAACAGTCCCGGCCGACCGATGTCTCGCCGTGCGCTTTGGTGCCCCGGTTGATCGTGACATACTCGCGGATGACAGTGTTATCGCCGATTATGGCTTGGGTGATTTCGCCGCCGAATTTCAGGTCCTGCGGCTTGGTGCCGATTACGGCCCCGTGAGAAATCTGCACGTTCATGCCGATTCTGGCGCCGGGGGCCAGCAGAACCGAAGATGCGATGATCGAACCCTCGCCGACCACGACATCGTCTTCGATAATGGCATTAGGCCCTATGGTGACATCATCGCCGATTTCCGCTTTAGCCGACACGATGGCGCTGGGATGAATTGTTTTCATCGATCCATCACCATTGCCATAAACTCGGCGCTGGCCACCAGAGTGTCCTCGACAAAGGCCTCGCCGGTCATCTTGCAGGTATTGCGCCGGAACGCCTGCATTTTGAGTTCAAAGCGAATCTGATCGCCCGGCAGAACCGGCCGGCGGAATTTGGCATTGTCAATTGACATGAAATAGACCACTTTCGTCTGGGGCGATTCCACCGCGTTAAGCAGAAGAACGCCGCCCGTCTGCGCCATCGCCTCCAGAATCAGCACGCCCGGCATGATGGGATGTCCCGGGAAATGACCCTGGAAAAACGGCTCGTTGATTGTCACATTCTTGATCGCCGTGACCGATTTGTCCGGATCGAGATCGAGCACCCGATCGATCAACAGGAACGGATACCGGTGCGGCATGATTTTGAGAATGGACTGGATATCGTAGAAGGCGTTCTTGCTTCCCGAGGGGAACCGGCGCGCCATCTTTTTCTTTTTGTAGAGTTCGCGCATACGGCGGGCGAGCGCCACGTTGGCTTTGTGTCCCGAGCGGGCGGCCAGCACGTGTCCTTTGAAAGGAGCGCCGATCAGGGCCAGATCGCCCAAAAGATCGAGCGTCTTATGGCGCACCGGCTCGTTGGGGAACCGTAGTTGCACATCGTTAATGATGCCGGTCTTTCCGACAAAGGCATCGCCTTTGATATTGAGCGCCTTGCGAATCCGGTCAACCTCAACCTGTCCGCCGTTCAGGTCGTACATCACGATCGCATTGTCCAAGCTCCCGCCTTTGATCAGTCCCTGCGATTTGAGCATCTCGACCTCGGACAAAAAACAGAATGTCCGGGCCGGAGCAAACTCTTCGACAAATTCTTTGTCAAGGTCCTGCAGGGTCGTGTACTGGGTGCCGAGCGCGGGATTCTTGTAATCGATCAAAAAAGTGATTCGAAGGTCGTCCGATGGCGTCACGACCAGATCGACACTCCGCTCCGGCTCGCTGTACGACATCGGGCTGTCGATCTCCAGATACATTTTGTCGACCGTTTGATTCTCGATACCGGCTTCAAGGATCTTATCCACAAACGGCCGGGCGGACCCGTCGCCAACCGGCGGCTCATTGTTGTCCAACTCGACTATGATATTGTCGATTTGCAGACCGGCCAGCGCCGCCAGCACATGTTCAACCGTGTGAACCCGGGCTTCCCCCTGCTGAACGGTCGTCCCGCGCTCGATATCAACGACATGGTCAATATCGGCCATAACCGAGGGCGCCCCGGGCAGATCAGCCCGCACAAACCGAATACCATAGTCCGGAGGGGCGGGCTTGAACGTCAGCGTACACCCGTTACCGGTATGCAAACCGATGCCAGGCAATGAAATGGGGCGAGCGATGGTCCTTTGCTTGGCGAACACAGATACCCTTTACTCGTAAACTCGGCGGAGTATAGGGAGATTCAGCCGACCATTCAAGCCCTTTTTGTGGGT
>JBGOTX010000330.1:0-3368 GCA_041476705.1 Candidatus Zixiibacteriota bacterium | reverse complement strand
TATGGCCGATCTGCCACAGTTGCTGATCGGCGCTGACACGGTCGTCCCCACTTTGCACGGCCCCCGTCGATATGTCAATTTCGATAACGCCGCATCGACTCCCACCTTTCGTCCGATTGCCGAGGCGGTCACCTCGTTTCTGCAGTGGTATTCCAACGTCCATCGCGGCACCGGCTTCAAATCACAGCTGTCGAGCTGGGCGTACGAAGAGGCCCGCGACATGGTCGCCCAGTTTGTCGGCGCCGATCTGGACAAGCAAGTCGTGATCTTCACCAAGAACACCACCGAGGCGATCAATAAGCTGGCCCACCGGATTTCGCTTAGCAAAGATGATGTTATTCTCACCACGCTCATGGAACACCACTCCAATGAGCTCCCGTGGCGGCGGGTGGCCCAGGTCGAACATATCGGTCTACACGACGACGGCACTATTTCGCGCGAGGATTTCGAGAACAAGCTGAAGCAGTACGGCCGCCGCATCAAGCTGGTCGCTATCACCGGGGCCTCGAATGTGACCGGATATATCAACGACCTGGACTATTTCGCCGCTCAGACACACGGCGTGGGGGCAAAGATCATGGTCGACGGAGCCCAGCTCATTCCGCACCGCCCGATCAGGATGAAACCGAACGACCCGGCCCACATGTTCGATTATCTGGTCTTCTCGGCCCACAAGATGTATGCGCCGTTCGGGGTCGGCGTGCTGGTCGGCGACAAAAAGACATTCGAAGAGGGTGAACCGGATTCGGTCGGCGGCGGTATGGTGGATATCGTCAATCTCGAAGAGGCGTACTGGACCGACCTTCCCGAAAAAGAGGAAGCCGGCACACCCGATATTGTCGGCGTGGTCGCGCTGGGCAAGGCGATCAAGCTGTTCCAGGCGCTTGGGTGGGAGGCGATCATCAACCACGAGTCCGGGTTGACCGCCTATGCCCTCGAACAATTAGCCGGCATTCCGAAAGTCACGCTCTACGGCGACACTGATCCGAAACAGGCGCGCGACCGGCTGGGGGTGATTTCGTTTAATGTTGAGGGTCTCCCCCACGCGCTGGTGGCGGCGATCCTGAGTTATGAAGGCGCGATCGGCGTTCGCTCCGGATGTTTCTGTGCGCACGTGTATGTCAAAACGCTGGTGCGGGTGAGCGATGCCGATGCCCGCAAAATCGAGCAGGATATCCTGGCCCGCGATCGAACGAATGTCCCGGGCGCGGTGCGGGCCTCGTTTGGCCTGTACAACACCAAGGCGGAAGTCGATCATCTCCTGGCCATGGTGCGCAAGATTGCCGCCGGCGAGTATCACAAAGATTATGTCCTCGACCGCGAAAAAGGGGAATACGCCCCGCGCGATTTCCAACTGCGGTTTGAGGAGTATTTCAGGTTCTGATTTCAAGAATTAGCCGACTCGAATCTCGTGGCCTCTTGAAAAAGTTCACCAATACGTCATTGCGAGTGTCACGCGCTTCGCGTGATCGAAGCAATCTCTCCTCATCTTTTCCGTCACCCAGAGCTTGTCGAAAGGGACTTAGCGCGGCGAAGCAATCTCGTCTCTGTCGACACGCGCCGTAACCCCACAAATCAAAACCGGCCGGGATGAATCGGCCGGTTCGACGTCTTGAGAATCGGATGTGAGGAATCGAAAATTCTACACGCGAAGCATTTGCTTCGACATCGTACAGGTGCTACGCTACCCGGCCGTGCGCGAACCGCTCGGCTAACGACGGATGCGTGATCGCGGCGACAATGAACGAGTTGGCCTCGGGATGTTGTCGGCTCGCGGGAAGCTGGGTCAAACCCGATTGGCACAGCCGCGCGGTCTCTCGCTCAATCTCCGTAGAACGGACGTGATACTCCTGGTAGAACGTGCCGTTGCGATTGATTCGAATAAGTGCCATAACTCCTCCCGGATTCAATACGCTCTGATAAGCAACGACCGTACCCATCCGAACAAGGAGTGATGAAAATCACGTTAACTCATTGATATTGCAATTCTTACAACGGCATGTACGTCATCGAGAATGGACCTCGCCGGGCGATCAACCACCGGTTTTTCCGTAATCTTGTGCACCCCCCTGCATAGGGAAGGAATACGGTTCAAGAGGTTAGTGACCCAAGAAGGGACTTGGATTCAAAAATACGGTAAGTGTGCTGGGATCGTGCCGCAACCCGGAGTGCCAGAAATCCACCGATATGTGATTGCCAACGGGCGATCGAGAATGTAATAATAGGTCGAAGCAGTCAACTATAACGGATTCTGCAACTGGATAATATGAAAGGAACGCTGTATGTCTGTAAAACCTGTTCCCGACGGTTACCACACCGTCACGCCTTACCTGGTGGTTGACGGTGCAAAGAAGTTGATGGAGTTTTTGAAAAAGGCGTTCGACGCTACCGAAACATTTCAAATGGCCAAGCCGGATGGGACTATCGGGCATGCGGAGATGCGGGTCGGCGATTCGCCGGTGATGTTGGCCGACGCCAACGAACAGCACAAAGCGAGTGTGTCGACCTTCTACCTGTATGTGCCCGATGTCGACGCGGTCTACAAAAAAGCATTGCAGGCGGGCGGGGTTTCAATTGCCGAACCGGCCGATCAATTCTATGGCGACCGCCATGGCGGTGTCAAAGACCCGACCGGAAATTTCTGGTGGGTGGCCACGCATGTTGAGGATGTCTCCCCAGAAGAAATGAAACGCCGGGAGAAAGAGAAGTCTGGGGGGAAAGCGTAACCCGAGACAAAGATAGCAGGCGCACGGGGCGCCTGTCCTACGAAGAATCGAATTCTGAACCCGCGAAGCGGACCGGTCCAGACATATGTCTGGCTACCCCATAAACGGATACCTGTAATCTGTCGGCGGGACGAAATTCTCCTTGATCGAGCGCGGCGATGTCCAGCGCAACATGTTTTGAATTCCGCCCGCTTTGTCATTCGTCCCCGAAGCGCGCCCGCCGCCGAACGGTTGTTGTCCGACCACGGCGCCGGTCGGTTTGTCGTTGATATAGAAATTCCCCGCGGCGTGACGCAAAGTTCGCTCGGCCAGGGCAATCGCCGCCCGATCGGTCGCGAACACGGCTCCGGTCAACGCGTAAGGCGAAGTTGAGTCGCACAGATGGAGCGTGCGGGCGTATTCGGAATCATCGTAGATATAGATGGTCATCACCGGCCCGAAGATTTCCTCTTCCAAGAGCTTGTAGTGCGGATTGGTGGTGACCACGATAGTCGGCTTGATGAAATACCCCTTGGACGAGTCATACTCGCCGCCGCAGATAATCTCAGCATCGGTTGATTTTTTCGCAAAATCAATGAAGGCGGCAATTGATTTGAAGGCCGACTCATCGATCACCGCATTGATGAAATTGCCGAAATCTTC
>JBGOTX010000329.1:0-3379 GCA_041476705.1 Candidatus Zixiibacteriota bacterium | reverse complement strand
GGGGGCGTATACGGCGGCCGACTCACACGCGGCGGATAACTGACGGAGGGTCACATAATGCCACAAGTGGGTGTCCGAAATCTGCAGAATGCGGAGCCGGTCGAATTCCATCGGCAGACCGGCGACCGAAATGTTCCGCATAGGGAGATTGATCTTCCCGAGTGACCGACCCACTCCGGCCGCCCCCATGCCGAGCGTAACCAGCGGCAGGGCGGCGGCGGTTCCTCTCAAAAAGAGGCGGCGGCCCGGATCGATCTCGGCGTCCGACTGCTCCGCCCGCTTTTGCCGGCGGCGATGCGCCAGGCGTTCGATGGCATGAACTGCGCCGGAGAAGGGGAGCGAAACCATTAGACAGACTTCGAGGATGAAAATCAAGGCGACTGATACCCCTCCGACCACGGACAGCACGGGGAAAGTCAGGTACTCGGCGGCGCCCCATGAGACAACGGCCACCACGCCGACCAACGGGAGCGCGATGGCCGAGCGGCGTATCCAGGCCTTGCGCCACCAGACTTTGTTAAGAAGGCGCAACAAGAGGATTTCCAGCAGTCCGACCACGAGGATGCAGAAGGCGCCGAAGAGTAACGGGAAAAGTGACTGCATAGTTCAGTTCGACGAAAATCTTAGCGCCGGGTTGCGTGGCCGTCTTTTCCGATCAGGCCGTTCGATCAGATGCCATATATCTCGGCGTACTTGGCTTTCAGGTAATCGATCAGCGGCTTGTGCGTCAGCGACTGTCCGGTCACCCGCCGGCCCAGGTCGCGCGCCCGATATCGCTGGCCCTGCTCGTGGATATTGGTCCTCAACCACTTCAGCAGAAGAGTGAAATCGCCGCGTTTGAACTCACCCATGAGATCCGGAATATCCGCCTTGGCCTTGGCAAAGAATTGCGCCGAGAACAGGTTCCCCAACGTGTAGGTGGGGAAATACCCGATCAGTCCGGCGGCCCAATGAACATCCTGAAGACACCCGTTAGCGTCCTTATCGACCTCAATCCCGAAATATTTCTTGAACCGGCTGTTCCATTCGCCGGGGATATCTTTGGGTTTCAAGTCTCCCTTCACCATCGCCCGCTCGAGCTCAAACCTGAGCAGGATGTGCAGGTTGTAGGTGCACTCATCGGCCTCGACTCGGATATACGAGGGGGTGACATAGTTAATCGCGCCGTAAAAGGCGTCGACCGAGACATCGGCCAGCGATTCGCGGAACATGCGCTTGGCCTGCGGCAGGAAATAGACCCAGAACTCTTTGGACCGTCCCACCTGATTCTCCCACATCCGCGACTGCGACTCATGAATCCCAAGCGACACCGCCTCACCCATCGGTGTGCCGAAATGCTTGGATTTGTTGATCCCCATCTCATAAAGGCCGTGTCCGGCTTCGTGCATAATCCCGAAGAGGGCGTCATTGAACCTTCGCGGGTTATAGCGGGTGGTGATCCGGGTGTCGCCCGGCCCGAAACCGGAGCAGAACGGATGGGTGGTGATATCGAGCCGTCCAGCCGTGAAATCGAATCCGATCGCCGCCGCGACCATTTCGCCGAACACCCGCTGGAGTTCGACATTGTACTCCCGCTCGATAATGCCGACATCCGGCTTCTTGGGTGCGTCGTGAATTCTTGCCAGTAGTTCGACCAGATCGACCCTCAGCGGCTCGAAAACCTGGCCGACTTCGTCGACCGTCGCCCCCGGCTCGTATCCATCAAGCAGGGCGTTGTATGGCTCACCCTTCCAGCCGTAGGCATCGGCGACTTTGCGGGTCAGGTCGAGAACTTTTTCCAGCCACGGCAGAAAATGCTTGAAATCCGATTTCTTACGGGCTATTCCCCACTCACCCTGCGCCAGCGAAGTCACCTTGGTCAGCTCTTCGACCAGTTCCTTGGGGAGTTTCGTGGCGCGATTGTATTGGTGGCGAATTTCGCGCAGGTTAACCGCCGATTCCGAGGCGGCGTCTTTGACCAGATCGGAGTTTTCGGCGGTCGCCAGAAGTTCGCCGACTCGGGGGGAGGTGAATCGTTCGTGGCACATCCCGGCCAATAGCCCAAGCTGATCGGCGCGGAACTGCGCCCCCTGGCGGGGCATGTAGGTGCGTTCATCCCATCCGAGGACAGATCCGCACGAGGACAGCAGAGAGACCTCTTTGACTTGCTTTATCAGTTCATCGTACGCGGCTTGCGGGGTCATACTTACTCCCTATATGAAGTGTTCTTTACACTCAACTTTATCGCGCCGAGAAAACGACCTCCCGGCGATGAGCGCCCAATATACTTGTCGCGATTTCCCGGCGCAACCGGAGGCGGGGACGTGCGAGATGACCTCCTGTAGGTCGGTGTTCCGAGGCCGTCCGGCCACTGCCGGACGGACGAGAAACCCGACATCTTTCTTTTTCTTCTCGCCTGTGGTGTCATGAGTCCTCGCTTGACACCATCCGATCCCGTGGGCGGCAGACATCTTGTCTGACCCTTTTTCGACAGGCACATAGGATATCTGTTGCGCACGGAAACGACGGCGTGACCTGACGCGTCCCGTGCAAGGCAGAGGTCCCCGTCTGCCCCGATCTTGTTACCCCGGCGACGGCCGGGGTCCAGTCTTATCAGACCATGGTATGTAGGTCAATCGCGTCTTCGCGGTTGACGTCGCCCTGAACGGAGCGCCGTCCTGAGCGAAGTCGAAGGATCGAAGGGCGTTTCCGTAAGAACACATCATAAATGATGGGCCACCAAGGCGAAGAAATGGGGAATACCCAGGTTCGGAATGATTACCGATAGTTGGACCGGCAACCTCTTATAATGCAAAGCATGATAGTGGCCGATAATGTCTATTTGTACGGCTTGTTGTGGACCACAACGCCAGCGACAACGAATGTTGGAACGGGTTCGATCGACAAGTCAACCACCTCATAAGTTCCTTCCTTAGACTCAATGGAGGCAACTGTTAGCTCTTTTCCAGACATGAGTAGGATATGAGACCCCAATGCTATCTCACCGGCAGGCAACCAACCGGCCGTAGTCTTTACCGGGTGGGACGGAGTTAGCATAAGAAAGTCATTAAACACCAGAACGTGGTGGGTTGCCAGGTGATCTGCACGTACAACGGTGCCCGTTCTTGTTTCTAAGGAAATGGAGTCAATAGATGTAATCAAATCGCCGATTGTCAAATCGCTGATTGGAATCCACTTTCCTGACCGCAATAGGACCGGCATTTGGGAGCCAATGCATCCGCCCCCAGCTCCATGGATGTGACCTTCCCCCTATAAAGTGGTCCAGTTGAAACCTCGAAATTGGGGTAGTATGTTACCCTGTAGGAGGTTTGGACATGAAGCGATCCCGTTACAGCGAAGAACAGATCATCGGCATTCTGAAGGAGATCGAGGCGGGTCT
>JBGOTX010000328.1:0-3392 GCA_041476705.1 Candidatus Zixiibacteriota bacterium | reverse complement strand
CGAATGTTTTCCTGAAGCGGTTTCCGGCGAAGATCCAAATATCGGTATTCCAACCGCAATTGTTCGTTCGCCGACGTGGTGTCGGAAATCTCAAACGGCGGCGTTTTGGACTCAGACAGAATATAAAATTCCTTGACTGCAATTTCGATTTCGCCCGTCATCAATTCGGCATTGATACTCCCCTCGGGTCTACGATTGACCACACCGAGGATTGCGACCACAAACTCGGTGCGGGCGCGCTCGGCCTCAGCATATTGGGAAGATTCAAGGGTCTTGGGGTCTATCGTAATCTGGGTTATTCCGTATCGGTCACGAAGGTCGATGAACAATACCCCGCCGAGGTTGCGGTATGAGTTCACCCATCCGTTAAGACGGACTTCGGTCCCCACATCAGTTGGTCGAAGTTGCCCACAAGTACGATTTCGCTTCAGTTGTGAAAAAGGCGGCACGTGATTCCTTTTAACCTGCTGATATATAAAAGATTATCGGTATTCCCCGGGAGATATTGAGAGACCGTGAATTGGATCATGTCGGTTAAAGCTATACCCCCTTAACAGTCCTGTCAATAGACAAGCCGGTCCCACCTGAGATGGCTACCCCAAGCTCACGAGCAAATGCTACAAAAATGTTAGGACTGATCCGATCACAATCACGAGAAAGTCCCGTAATGATATGCTATACAACCCCTTACGACATATCGAACGACCGGCCTGACGGACCGAATCGGTAGTTTACATTCTCGCTTGTCGCCAGGTCTTGAGACATCCTGTCGCGCAGTCCGTCCCGCACACCCCGTCCGTTTAGCGCCGCACAGCTTGACATCACACCCGAAACTCGGATATACTGGCCTTTCATTTTGGGCCTCACAAGCCGATAAAAACTGTATGCATATTTCGCGGTACCTGACAGAAGATCGAGTCAAGCTCGACATGACGACCCGGATCGAGCCGCCGACTGAGGGCATGTCGATCGACAAATGGCGGCAACGCGGCAAGGAAGCGATTCTGTCCGAACTGGTCGATTTGCTCGAACAGGGAAACCGGGTCGGCAACAAGACCAAGCTCTTGCTGGATTTTGTAAACCGGGAGAAAAAGGCCACCACTGGTATCGGCACGGGCGTGGCTATCCCCCACATTCGTTCAATGCAGGCCAAAGACTTCACCATTGCCTTTGCGCGCTCCACCAAGGGGTACGACTTTGAATCGCTCGACGGTCAACCCGTTCACTTGTTCTTCATCATGGCCGCCCCTCCCTACGATGATACGCTCTATTTGCGGGCGTTTCGGGCGCTGGCCGAGATGTTGCACCATGAGTCGTTCCGGAAGGAACTCCTGGGGCTGAAATCGCCCGGGGAACTGATCCGGGCCATCAGATTGATGGAACACTGAATTCAGAACCACCCTTTTTCTTCTACACGATACAGCAAATCAACCGTCAATGAACTGACAGAGCAGGGAGTCTTACCCCAGCCGGCGATACCGGTTACCGAAGACAAGAGGACCGCACGCTGATATCTGATGTGGCGGGACCGATCCCCGGACAGGATTAAGACCCACTGCCTCGATATATTCTTCATACGCCGGGCCGCCGGGCTTAATTGCCGGGCGGTCTTTTTGTTTGCAAGAAATTTCAGGTATCGATTACGCTTCGCTTGGAGAGACCGATTTTCGCTGACCGATATAGACTCCCAAGAGCACCAGCCCCCCGCCGATACCGGTCGCCCAACCGAATGGCTCTTTCAAGAGCGGGATCGCCAGCACAGTCGTGGCCACCGGTTCCAGATAGAGAAATAGTCCGGCGCGGGCCGCGCCGATTTTGGCCACTCCCTCCTGCCAGAACCAGTGCCCCAGAGCCAATCCAGGAATCGCCAGAAACAATAACGCCCATATCCCACGGGCCGGCATTTCTGCGATCTTCGCCCAATCGGATGTGAACGCCATATATGTCGTCATCACAATAAGTGCGGGCGCCAGCACGCCCATCGTAACCGCCAGCGGATTGCGCGACCGCGACAGGTTGCGTGTTACCACCGTATAGATTGCCCAGGTGTGCGCGGATATCAGCACCAGCCAGTCCCCGGTCGATTGCAGCCAGCCAAGATCGGCCAGATTCCCGCGTGACATGAGCAGAAGAATCCCGAAAGTGGCGATGGCAATCGCCGCCACCTGTGCCCGACCAATCTTCTCCCTGAGAAAGACAAACGAGAGCACCGCCATAATCAGAGGCGAGACCGAAATGATCCACCCGGTGTTGGTTGCCGTCGTGAATCTCAGGCCGGTTATTTGAATCAGGAAGTGGGCTGTGATTATCGCTGATCCGATGAACACCCTGATCCAATCAGCGCGCGTAAAATCAAACCGCACTTTCTTGAGCAGGATAACGACCAGCAGAACCGGAAGACCGATGAGAAGCCGGAGACCAAGCAGTTCCGCCGGGTTGACATACGCAAGACATATCCGGGTCGCGACAAACGTCCACCCCCATATAATCACGGTGAAAAGCAAGAGTAGCCGAGTTAACATGTTAAATTGCGCGGGCCTCCACACCAATGGACAATGCCGTTACCGTTCCTGGAAAACAAGTTCGAATTCATTTGCATTACAAACGGAAACATAGATAATTTTGATCTGATCGACAACAGCAACCATATCGTAGAAGCGCATATCAAAGAGTCGCTCGGTCTGACACGAAACTGTACATTTTCGCACTAACCCGACAGGAGGAAGGAAACTATGCTGAAGGAGTTCAAAGAATTTGCGATGCGTGGCAATGTCATGGACATGGCCGTGGGCATCATTATCGGCGCGGCCTTCGGCCCGATCGTCGGGTCGCTCGTCGGCGATGTCATCATGCCGCCGATCGGCCTGCTATTGGGCAATGTTGATTTCTCCAACCTCTTCTTTGTCCTCAAGGAGGGCGCTCTGGTGGGACCGTACGCCTCGGTGGCGGCCGCCAAAGGAGCGGGCGCGGTGACAATCAACTATGGCCAGTTCATCAACACGATCATCAATTTTATCATTGTCGCCTTCGCGATCTTTATGATGATCAAGGCCATGAACCGACTGAAACGGGAACAACCGGCCCCGGCCGCCGCTCCCACCACCAAGGACTGCCCGGCCTGCTGTATGTCTGTCCCGATCAAAGCGATCAAGTGCGGGCATTGCACGTCGACACTCTCGTAATTGATTTGGAATCTCGTTCTCGTAGGGCAGGAGCCCTGTGCTCCTGCCATCTTATCTTCCATCCGGAATGGCGGGAGCGCAGGGCTCCCGCCCTACAAAAGATTCCCGCCGCAGATTATTGCGGCCGCACAACCGTATACGTCGTGTTCCCATATTCTCTGCGCTGAATCAGCTCAAAGCCGGTGATATCAACTTCGCGCGTTTCTTTCG
>JBGOTX010000327.1:0-3393 GCA_041476705.1 Candidatus Zixiibacteriota bacterium | reverse complement strand
GTCCCCTGACCTCCGGCAAGAATGACGGCTTCCATGGTATCAGGAGTCAGATGTTGTAGATGTCCGCCCGATATCGAGCCAGATTTTCCGGATGCGCAAACCAGTCGATCGTACGTCGGAGACCGTCTTCAAAAGACACCTGGGGGCGCCAGCTGAGGAGTGCGGCCGCTTTGCGGTTGTCGCACAACAGGTGGTCGACTTCGCTGTCAACCGGACGAACCCGGCGCGTATCGCAAGAAATGGTAATCGGTTTGCTTGCGATCTGCGCAATCGTATGGGCCAGATCGCCGATCGAAACGTTCCGGCCGGTGCCGATATTGACGGTTTCACCCGTAGTAGATTCAGATTCGGCTACGGCGATAAGTCCGTCGGCCGTGTCGGAAACGTAGGTGAAATCGCGTGTCGGAGAGAGCGACCCAAGCTCAATCGATTCTGCGCCTGCCAGTAGCTGAGTAACGATCGTCGGTATAATGGCGCGGGCCGACTGGCGCGGACCAAAGGCGTTGAAGGGCCGGGCAATGGCAACCGGCAGGCCATATGTCCGCTGAAACGACAAAGCCAATTGATCGGCGGCAATCTTGCTGGCCGCGTAGGGGGACTGGGCGACCAGGGGATGTTTTTCATCGATCGGCGTGTACTGGGCGTTTCCGTACACCTCAGACGTCGAGACGTGCACTAACCGCTTGACTCCTTCGGTCAGGGCCGCCTGCAGAACGTGCAGAGTCCCCGATACGTTGGTGGCAATGTAGCTCTCGGGCGCGTGATAGGAATAGGGAACGGCGATGAGCGAAGCGAGGTGGAAGACGATTTCAATATCGCGCATCATGGCGCGGTTTCGGTACGGATCGCGGACGTCACCGACGAAGACATCGATCCGTTTGAGCGTCTCGGGGGAAATATGATCGAGCCAGCCGCAACTGCCGAACGAGTTGTACAGGACGAGCGCCCGGACCTCGGCTCCCTTGTCAACCAGACGTTCGGTCAGATGCGAGCCGATAAAACCATCGGCTCCCGTCACCAGTACCTTTCGTCCCTCAAGGTTCATACCAGGTTCTCGTCATCGCGCGACATTCAACTCAAGCGACCGGTTACAGTTTCGCAAGGAACTCCTTTGCTTTGTCGCGGTATTGCGGGGGTAGGCCCAGATCGAGGCCCTTCTGCAAGTATTCCCGCGCTTCTTTCATCCCCTGCATATATAACGCGGCGCCGCAGAGGTACTGGGTCTCACTCCAATCGGGGTGAGCGGCGGTCATCGGCATTGATTCGGCCGCGGCCATGTCATAGCGCCCATTCTGCAGATAGACAAAGGAAAGATTGGCCACGGTTCGCAATGTTCCCTGTTCCCAATAATGCGCGGTGCGGGCCAGATTTTCCGCTCGGGGAAGTTGCTCTTGGTCCGAAGCCAGCATAGCCGAGAAATACAGGTTCACCGCGACATTGCCGCCTTCTTTCTTCAAAAGGTCCTCGAACTGCGCATAAGCCGACTGCCGGTCTCCTTTGCCGTGAACCGCCCGTGCTTTTTGCACCGCGAGACCGACATTGGTCGGCTCAATCGCCAACCCCTGCTCCGCACTTTCCAGGGCCGATTGCGCACTGCCGTAATCGTTGTCCCGCATGGCGGCCAAGAGCAGGGCGTCCGGGTTGTTTGGATTGAGTTGTACTGTCAGTTTGATCAGACTGCCATCCAAATCCTGCCTTCCCTTACTCCCCAAGAGGCGGCTCATGCGCTCGACTCGTCCCATATCTCCCTTCAGCTTCGGTATCGCGTTCTGAAATTCGGTGGCGCCGATTTCGTATTGTCCGGTCTGGGCGAGGCAGTACGCCCTATCGAGGGCCAAGTCGGCATGTGATTCGACGAGGGCGCGGAATTCATTCGTGACGGCCAGCGCCTTTTCGTATGCGCCGGTTCGCATATACATACCGACCAGATTCCGCAGGGCCGCGATACGGCCCGGATCTATTTGGAGGGCCTTGCGATAGGCCCTGTCCGCCTCATCTAAATTTTGTATCGAGCGATCCGACCAGACATTGCCGAAACCGGTCAGCCAGTTCGCATCGTTGCCGTGGGCCGCCAGCATCTGTTCCGCCGCCGGCTTGGATAACTCGGTGGCGCCCAGACTATATAACAACCTTAACCAGGTCAGACGGTACGGGAGCCGCTCGGTGAGGAACCCCGACGACGTAGCGAGCTTGGAGGCAATTTCGGACGGCTCGCCGGCATTCGCGTACCGAACCAATACCATTCCCTGTAAATACCGCGCGAAAGCTGAACTGTCGTTGTCCTGAGCGGTCAGCGAGGGGATGATCAAAATGTTTTGCGACACCGTCTGGTTATCCCCTACCCTCATGCGGACATCTGCCTCATAAACATAGGACGAGACGCTGTTGTTGCCTCGCTTCAGGAATAGATCACTGGTCCGATTGGCGTGGAAATTGTCGCCTGCCGCCAGATAATACTGGATTTCCAATCCCAGCCGGGTGAGGTTTGTCGAATCCGGTTTTGCGATCCGGTCGATTGTCCGGCGGGCCTCCCACAGATACTTGTTCCGAAGGCAACGCTGGAAATGAGCGTACAGGTGATCAAAGCGGGTATCGGATTGCCGGGTGGCCTGTTCGCTCATTATCACCGACGAATCAACGGCCCCGCTGGTCTCAAGATAGTCCGCTGCGAGGGTGAGCAAGTCGGCCGATTTGTCGGCTCTCGACATGGTTCCGGCGTACAAGGCCTCGGCCGAATCGCGTTTGGCCTGCATGACCAGAGCCCGGGCGTGGATGAGTGCGGTGAAGCTCTTGTCGGCGCCGAGCGAGTCGGCCACCGAGATTGCGCTTAGAGCCAGAGCTGGTTGATTGTCATCGCACTGCACGGAAGCGAACTTTGTGGCCGCGACCGCCGAGGAATCTGGGAGCACCGAACACTCGCGGTAGGCCGCGGCGGCCAGGTCATACTCACCCAACCATCGAAAGGTCCGCCCCATCGACATGAGGGCCGGCACCGACGCCTTGTCCAAATGGTTGACGTTCAGAAAGACACCCAGGCCATCATACAGCTGGCACTGTCTTTCCAGCACGAGGCCGGTGCCATATAATCCCAAAGAGGATGTAGGCATATCTATCATGAGCTTTCGAAAGGTAGAATCCGCCCGGGCCGTTTGCCCCTGATCAAGCTCCTTTACCCCGTGCGAGAACAAAGACCTGGCCTTGTCCTGAGGGGAATGGGAGCATCCGGCAAGGATCGCGAGAAATAGTATCGCAAGAGTACGCTTCATCTGGTCACCATATTCATCTTTCTGTTCGTGTGGTCGCGAAGGAACGGCCTAAGTAAATGCCTATCCGGCGGTCTGCCAAGCGTTTTCGGCGGATAAGCAAATTTCGTGCTGGTATGCCGGAAAGATT
>JBGOTX010000326.1:0-3401 GCA_041476705.1 Candidatus Zixiibacteriota bacterium | reverse complement strand
GTTAGCATTGAGGCATTACAATGGCCCCCCAAATACATTCAACACTAAGATTCTGTCGCAGTCCGCTTCACTTTGAAAGTCTGGTTGATAGACTGTGTGGGCGGCAGACGTTCCGTCTGCCCCACGGTCTGTCGCTCGGACGGGCAGACAGGATGTCTGCCGCGCACGAAACTTGCCTTTTCACGTCACCTGTTTTGGGCACGGAACGGTCGGGGCTTGCCTCTAGGGGCAAAATCAATTACACTGCGCGGTCCTGATTATCGACCGGAGTTAACGGGCGGGAGACTCCGGATCGCTCTGAAAACCCGCCTTAGAAAGTAGCCCTCGTGGCTTTGTTTACCATTCTCTTTATCGCCGACATCTGCGGCCGACCGGGACGTCAGGCGGTGGCTCATCTGGCCAAACCCCTCAAGGAAAAGTATGGGGCCGACTACGTGATCGCCAATATCGAAAATTCGGCGGGCGGCTTCGGCATCACGCCGGAGATGTCGCGCAAGGTGTTCACATATGGAGTAAATCTGCAGACTTCGGGGAATCATATCTGGGATCGGGTACAGATTCTGGACTATTTGGCTGAACAGCCGCGCCTCCTGCGTCCGGCCAATTACCCCAGCCAGGCCCCCGGTCATGGCTCGTATATCGACACTGTGGGAGAGGTGAAAATTGGGGTCGTCAATCTGATGGGACGGGTGTACATGCCGACCACCGACTGTCCGTTCAAGATCGGCAATCGGATCGTGAATGATCTCTCCCGCGAAACGCAGATCATTTTTGTGGATTTTCACGCCGAGGCGACCTCGGAAAAGCAGGCGATGCATTGTTTTCTCGACGGCAAGGTGTCGGCGATTGTCGGCACGCATACGCACGTGCAGACGGCCGACGAACGGATCAGCAAGCGCGGGACGGCCTATGTCACCGATACCGGCATGACCGGCGCGCATGACTCGATTATCGGGATGGAAAAAGGGCCCTCGCTGGGCCGTTTCCTGACTGGAATGCCGAAGCGATTCACGACCGCGACCGACGACGCCAAAATTCAGGGGGTGGTGGTGCGGGTGAATACCGAGGACGGCCGGGCGGAATCGATTGAACGATTCAGCCAGGATTTTGATATCGCCGCGGTGCAAAGTCCGATCAACGTGGACGAGGAATAACGGTCGTGACGGCAAAGCTGATCGACGGCAAGGTTGTCTCGGAGCATATTCTGGGGAATCTGAAACCGCGCATTGAGGCGCTCCGGTTGCGCGGGATTACGCCCGGTCTGGCGGCGGTGCTCGTTGGTGATAATCCGGCCTCGACCACGTATGTCAATAGCAAGGCGAAAGCGTGCCAGAAACTTGGTCTCTATTCAGAAGTCATAACACGACCGGCCAATACTACACAGAGCGACTTGTTGGCGATCGTGCACGATTTGAATCGAAATGACCGTATCCATGGGATCCTGGTGCAATCCCCCCTGCCTTCGCATTTCAATGAGCTCGACGTGACGGTGGCTATCGATCCGAAGAAGGATGTGGACGGATTCCATCCGTACAATGTCGGGTTGCTTCTGTTGGGAAAACCGAGACTCGTGTCCTGCACACCGTATGGAATTATCAAACTGCTCGAATATTACCAGATCGAAACCTCGGGGCGCGAGGTCGTGGTGGTGGGACGATCCAATATCGTCGGCAAACCGGTTGCGGCTCTGCTGATGCAAAAGGGGAAGAACGCCAACGCCACGGTGACGATCGCGCACTCGCAATCGCGTGATCTTCCGGCCATCACCCGCCGGGCCGATATCGTGATCGCCGCTATCGGCCGACCACAGACAATAACTGCTGACATGATCAAGGAGGGCGCGGTGGTTATCGATGTCGGGATCAATCGCGTCAATGACCCGGCAAGCCCGAAAGGGTATCGAATCGTGGGGGATGTCGATTTCGAGCCATGCGCTCGAAAAGCATCTTATATCACTCCGGTGCCGGGCGGGGTTGGGCCGATGACAATCGCTATGCTCATGACAAACACGGTCACCGCCGCCGAACTAACTCTGCGCTGACTACATATTGGTCGAACGCTGGACCGGTTCGCAATCCACCCGTCATTACCTGCAAACTGTTACATAATTGAACAGTCGTAGACATCACAATATAGGGCCGTTTCGCTATTTCCACCAGGTCTTGATGGTACCGTGCTCATGGTAGATTCTAATGTGATGTGGTACAATGCATTATAGTTTGCCTTGACGTCTTTGTGGACTATGTTCGCCTGATTTGCCGTATCCTGTGGATAACCCATTATAGGGCATAAGGATTGCTCAATATTTGAGCGATGAGATATGCCTGCGCCACAAAGCTCTGGAGGATTCCCACCCCGGCCCGGTGTGCGCATAGAATTTTGTTACCTCTTGCGGCTTTATTGTGGACCACGGCTTTTGTGGCCGAACCGGGGTTCTCTGAAGTAATTCAGCCCAGAGTCAGTTCGCTCAAAATCATCTCGGCCGAAGCGATCTCACTGCCGGCAGGGCAGAGACATGCATTTTCTTTGGCGGCCTCCGATGTTTCCGGGGCGACGGTTGTTCCGACCGACGCTCGCTGGTCGCTTGCGCCCGGCTCTGACAGTATCGGGTATTTCGATGGTTCGATTTTTGTTCCGACAACGGTGGGACAAGGGCAAGTCATGGCCACGGTCGGCGGAGTGTCCGCGCTATCGACGTT
Organism: Candidatus Zixiibacteriota bacterium; assembly: GCA_041476705.1. GTDB lineage: Bacteria > Zixibacteria > MSB-5A5 > GN15 > FEB-12 > JACRAV01. The sequence goes on along the minus strand of JBGOTX010000326.1, from coordinate 702 downwards.
TATCACCGTCCGGCCGGGACAACTTTCTGAAATTCTTTTGAGTATTTCAGCCGACCAAGTCGTCGGACATCGGCTGGTGGGTACCGCCAAGCTCGTCCTGCTGGATCAGTTCAATAATCTCAAGACTGATTACAATCTGGCGACCAATCCGATTACGTTGACGAGCGAGACGGGGATTCTTTCGCCGGCGGTGATTAACGACACGCTGTTGTTTGATACCGGCGTGGTCGATTTCCTGCCGCTGGGCGTCGTGTATACCGGCCTGTCAAGTCGGGTGAATATCGTTGCCTCCAATGGCGTGGTGACGTCGAACACCGTCATCGTATCTTTCAACGGATATGACATCTTGCAGGCGTTTGATTTTCGCGGCCAGCCGGTGGACACGATCTATTCCAATTTGCCGACCCAAATTCGCGCTGCCGTGACCAACGGCGGGAATGACGTGGCATATGCGCAACCGCAATTGAAATTCTATTTTCAGTCAAGTGGCGGATCGGCCAAAGTATACGTTACACCGCACGCCCAGGGTCAGATCTCTATCGAACCATTCAATCTGCCCACCGCTGGTCTAGCGGCTGGCGCGGACACGCTGGTGCTGGAACTTCAGAGCCAATATCTCATCGGCGATTCAGTGCACACGGCAACGTCGTATCTGCTGATTCCCGTCACGGTGCTTTCTCCGGCTTCGGTCGATTTGGCGCC
>JBGOTX010000325.1:0-3410 GCA_041476705.1 Candidatus Zixiibacteriota bacterium | reverse complement strand
CCGCTTCAGTACGGAACGACCGAGGAGTTCCTCAAGTTTTTCGGTCTGGCGGGACTTGATGATCTTCCCAAACCGGCAGAGATCGAGGAATTGATGGCGGCCTCCGGCTCACCGTCGCAGACCCAGCTCAGTTTGGGCGACCCCGCGCTTGCGGCGAAATTACTGGCGAAACTCAATATTGCCGACGGTACTTTTGATCCGGCCAGCCGCGACCGGGAAACCGAAGATGACGGCCATGAGACGGTCGGCGAAGAAATAGTCACTCCCGACGCCGAGGGGGATGGGAACCCGGAACGCCGGTCCCTTGTTTTGAGATCACGATCAAAGGACGATACTTTCACGGTTGCAGAAACGGACGAAGAGACAGTGTCGATTATTCCAACAGTTGATCCGGTCACCCAGACCGAGACAACCTGAGGTGATCGATGCAAAACTTATGACCGGCAATCGCGGGAACGGCCGATGATTCGGCTTAATAAGTACCTTTCTATCTGCGGAGTCACTTCCCGACGCGGCGCCGACGCCATGATCGGGGAGCGTCGCATTTCCATTAATGACAAGATCGTCGAAAAGCCGGGCGTGATGATCGATGAAGCAGTCGACCGGGTAACAGTGGACGGTCTCGACGTTGCGCCGGTCACTGAGCAGGTGTATGTCCTGCTCAACAAACCGCCGTCGGTCATGTCGACCTTGTACGACCCGTTCAAGCGGAAGACAGTTGTCCAACTGCTCAAGAAGCTGAAGCACCGGGTGTATCCGATCGGACGGCTCGATTACGACACCGAGGGGGTTTTGCTGTTAACCAACGACGGTGACCTGGCGTACAAACTGGCGCACCCGAAGTTCGAAGTCAGCAAAGTGTACGAAGCGCGGGTGAAGGGAAAGTTCACGCGCGAGGACGGCTTATTGGTTCAGCACGGAATCAAACTGGACGACGGCGGTATTGGCCGCGCCATGGTACACATTCTCGGATACGGCGCCGACAGTACGCGACTTCGGCTGATTCTGACCGAGGGACGCAAGCGCGAGGTGAAGCAGTTGTGCAAGAAAGTCGGCCACGCGGTGGAGCAGTTGGTGCGGGTGGAGTTTGCGGGAATCAACGCCCGGACTCTTGGTCCGGGTCAGTGGCGTCTGTTGACCGAGGCCGAAGTGGGACGTCTGCGGAAGCTGGTGGGGATGGAGTAGGGGCGGCCACTACCAGTACCATTACGAAAGGCGGGTTGTTCACCCGCCTTCTTTGTTTATGTGGCCGTGCAAGGCACACGTCCCCGTGTGCCTCCCATATCATTCGGGTTTGTTGGAGAACCAAGTAGGTCTGTCGTTGCGAGCGAAGCGAAGCAATCTCGTCTCCTGTCCAAGTATAGACCACAAAGCGAGATTGCTTCGTCGCGCCGAAGACGTTGCTCCTCGCAACGACGGATTGGACTACTCTTCCAGTCCACCCCATTCGGCGTCTTCCAGGAAAGAGTGCGGGCGGTCGAGAAACTCGATCACATGCTGGAGGGCCACCCAGTGCTTGTGCTCCTCATCGGCGATCGCGTTCAGGATTTTCTTCTGATTGGGATCAGAGAGTTTGAGCGCTTCGGCGCGATAAAACTCCTCTGACTTCTTCTCTATATCTCGCGCCTTGTCCCACACTGTGCGGGCATCATTTGGGAATTGGTGATCGACTGATTCATCGCGAAGGTTCTGAAATACGTTCCGGGTGTTGGGAAGAATCTTCGTCTGCTCGGCTTCCTTATACTCAGCATGGGCGCCATCGCGCAGGGCTTTGAAGAGGTTGTAATGCTTCAGTTCGTCGTCGGCCAGGTTCAGCAATATGTTCTTGAGAGCCGGCACGCTGGTTTTGCCGGTGAGTTCGAGGTAATAGGTGCGGCCATCGGTTTCCATCTGCATACAAAAATCAAACACGTTCATATCTTGTCTCCGTCGTTGCGCGTACTCGCTTTAGGCAAATATCCGACACGCCGGTTCGACTGTCAACAGGCGTCGCGACACCGTGATCCTTTCTGTATCGCTTGGCGTGAGGCGAAATGTTGTCTATACTTCGCGTCATGCGTATACGAGCAATATGGCCTTTGCTGTGGCTCATGGCAGTATGGGCGGTGGCGATAGCGGCGCCGGAACCCCAACGGTATGAGACCGGGCGTTTTGTCTATCATCTTTCCGTGCCCAAGCTTCTGCCGGCTATCGATTCGGCACTCGGGCGGACCGAGAGCAAATTGCAGGTTTTACTGCGGGATTCGCTCGATTACAAACCGGATGTGTATATCGCCGATAATGAGCAATCATTCGAGGCGGTGGTTGGCGGCAAGTTCCCCGACTGGGGGGCGGCCGCGGCTCTGCCTCAGCGACGACTGATGGCGCTCAAATCTCCGCTCAGCTTCAACCTCAATCGTTCCTTCGATGAACTGCTGGCGCACGAGTTTTCTCATCTGGCGCTGGCGCATCGCACGGGATTTTATTCAGCGCCGCGCTGGTTCGACGAGGGTCTGGCGATGTATGTTTCGCTCGAGTGGAGCTGGTCGGACAATCTGGCGATGAGCAAGGCGGCGGTGTTCCGGCAACTGCTGTCGCTTGACACGATTGAGTACGTGAACCGGTTCACCGAGGGGTCGGCTCATGTCGCCTACGCAACATCGTATCTGGCGGTGTCGTATTTGTACAAGCAGTACGGTGTCGAAGCGGTCAACCAGATGCTCGATTCGATCGCGCGCGGGCGGTCTGTCGATATTGCTCTGGCGGGGGCGACCGGTTCATCTTATGCTGATTTTGAGAAAGAGTTTCGTGTATATTTGGACTCACGGTTTAATGCGACCAGTTTGATGGCGGACACGATGTATTTCTGGATGGCTTTGGCGCTGATACTAATTCTGGGCGGGTACTTGCAGTTTCGCCGTCGCCGCGACTACTACAAGAAATGGGAAAAAGAGGATCAGTACGAGTCGAAGGATTTTGATTACGGCGATCCCAACCAGCCCGAACGGCCCGATGACGAAGACGATGAACCATGGCGAGCATAAGACACTCGATTGAGTACGCCGCCGCGGTCACCGGGATCGAGCTAGCCCAGATGCTTTCCCCGAAGATGGCGGACAGATTTGGTTCCGCTCTTGGTACGCTCACCTGCGCCATATTAATATCGCGGCGGCGGATCGCCCATGAGAATCTCAGGCGGGCTTTCGGAGATGCACTGACCGAGGAGCAGAGGCGGGCGATCGTGAGGAATGTCTTTCGCAACACTGCCCGCACGCTGATCGAATTTGCGCGATTCGGCAAGCTCGGATTGGACGGCCTGAACAAAATTGTGGAAGGCCCCGAGATGACGCAGTTGCACGACGCCCTGAAACGCGGTAAGGGCGCAATTTTTGTGTCGTCGCATTTCGGAAATTGGGAGATGATGGGGTCAT
>JBGOTX010000324.1:0-3412 GCA_041476705.1 Candidatus Zixiibacteriota bacterium | reverse complement strand
CTGGGGGTTTTGCTTGTCCGAGCTACAACGACAGTCGCTTCACCCCGGACGGTATCGGGCGGTCATTAAGTCATCGCTAAGGCCGGGAGCGCTCACGTTTGGTCATCACATTCTTTTGGCGACCTCACGCGACAGCTACCGCGAAATTCTTCTGTCCACATATCTGTGCCACCCCTCGATGGCCAACAACGAACTTTCCGGCCCGCTTGCTATGACGTTTGTCGCGCAGGCATTGCAAAGAATACAGAACCGTCGATTCAACTACCGGTGTGTAGTAGTTCCGGAAACGATCGGAGCGATCGCCTACCTGTCGCAATTTGGTCAGCAGATGAAAGAACGCACACAGGCGGGGTTTGTCATCACCTGTTGCGGCGATGGCCGCACGATCACCTACAAGAAAAGCCGCGACGGCAACACTGTCACCGATAGAATAACCCTCCACGAATTGGCGCAGTGCGGTAAACCTTACCAAGTAGTCGAGTTCTTTCCCTCCGGTTCCGACGAGCGGCAGTACTGCTCGCCCGGTTTCAATCTGCCGGTCGGGTCGCTGATGCGCTCGATGTACGGCAAATACCCGGAATACCACACTTCGCTTGACAACAAATCGTTTATTTCATTCGGGGCGTTTCGCGAGACCATCGCCCTGTATCTTCGCGTGCTGTTGTCGATTGAGGCCAACCGGGTGTACCGGTCATTAGTGCCATTTGGGGAGCCGCAGTTGGGACCGCGGGGCTTGTACCCCTCGCTGGGGTCCCAAAAACAGACCTCGGAGTTTGTCGACCGCATGATGTGGCTGTTGAATCAATCCGACGGCGCCAACGACCTGTGCGCCATTGCGGCCAAAGCCGACTGCCCGGTGCTCGACCTGGCCATGATCGCCGACTTGCTCGTGCAGAAACAGTTACTGACGGTCGAGGACGCATGACCGCCGTAACCCGCGAGTCCATGCAAAGAGAATTGCGGACCCTTGGCCTGCGCGATGACAATCTCCTGCTCGTGCACTCTAACGTCGCGGGGGGCGACCTGGGCGAAATCTATGCCTGTTTCGAGGCCCTGTGCGAATTCAGCAAGCCGCGCGGAACGGTCGCGTTTCCGACTTTCACGTTTGAGTTCTGCAAGGGGAAATCGTACGATTATCGGAAAACACCGTCGCAGATGGGGATGCTCACCGAGATAGCCCGACGACATCGTGAAGCGCACCGGATTTATCATCCCATTTACGGCTTTGCGCTGTTGGGCGCCCAGGCGGAGACGCTGGCCGGAACGATTCGCAATGTATCGTCTTACGGCGATGATTCATTTTTCGGCGAACTGCGGCGTCGCAACGGGCAGATTCTGATCATCAATCTGCCGTTTGCCCACAGCATGACTTTCTTCCATCACGTTGAGGAAATGGTCGGGTGCGACTACCGGTACATGAAGGCGTTTTCAGGCGAAGTGATTGACAACGCGAGCCATTGCGAAGTCAGGACGTACACGATGTGGGTGCGTGATGTCGACCGGGGGGTGGTGACGACAGTCGAGCCGATGGGACGGCGACTGGAGTCACTGGGTCTGGTAAAAGAAGGGACACTCGGTCGATGGCCGGTGAAATTGCTCGAGGCCGGAAAGGTGTTCGAGGCGATGCACCGGGTCCCGCATGATGAACCGGAACTTATGCGACGAATTGATCCGTCGATGGCGGGCGTGTTTTTCTAATTGGTTTCGGTCGTTGCCAGGCGACGTTTCTTGTACCGGTAGGTGTGAAGTTGGCCGGAATCGATAATAACTTTCTGGGGGGTTTTGTGCGGGGGAAGTTTGTCTTTGCAGAACTGGCGCAAGCGCACGCGGAACTGGTCGGGAGTTTCGTCTGTGCGCAAAGTCACGGTCGCAACGACGATGTTTCCCGTTAGCGGATTCGGCTCGCCGCGCACCACTGCTTCCTGCACTCCATCCATCATCTGCAAAACCGATTCAACTTCGGTCGGCAGAACTTTTTCGCCGCCGACATTGATCATGTCCGACTTACGGCCAAGAATGCGCAACCAGTCGCCATCGACCTCCACCAGATCGCCGGTCTGAAACCAGCCGTCGTCGGTGAACGGGCTGGCGGCGTTGAGGTATCCCAGCATGGCCGACCGCGCTTTGATCTGTAAGAGACCATCCACCACGCGAATGTCGTATCCTTCGCCGCCAATCTTTACCCAGACCGAATCATCGCCGCGCGATTTCGATCGCAATGCCCCCAACTCGGTCAGACCGTATTTCTGGAGCGTGCGGACATGGGGCAGGACTTCATGGAATCGCTTGAGCACCGGTTCGGGCATCACTTCGGCGCCGTAGGTCACAATTTGCAGACTCGACAGATCATGCCTGCGATACGCTTCCGATAATAGCATCAAATTGATGAAGGTCGGCGAAACGGGAAGAACCTCCACGCGGTGTTGCTCGACCAACCGACAGATTGCTTCCGGTGAGCGATCCTGCGCAGTGATCAGACAGCCGCCGTTGAAGAGGGTGTAGAACAACGTATCGATGCCGCCGATGTGGTCGAACATCAAAAAGGTGACCGTCCTTTTGGCGTGCCGGATCGTTTGGAACTTTTCGAACAGACGAGTGAGATCGTGCACGACTCCCTTGACGACACCGGTTGAGCCGGATGAAAACAAAATCATTCCGGGGTGGAAGTCCCGACGCAATTTCTGAATCAAATCATGCGGACTGCCCCGTGGCGGCAACGGGTACGAATCAACGAGGTCGGAATCGGCCTGTATGACCAGACGAGTTTCCGCGCCGGCCAAGCCGCGGAATTCGGCTTTACGCTCTTCGATATTCATCGTCAGCGGAACAATGATCGCGCGCCGCTCAATCAGCGCCAGTAGAAGCGCGATCGAATTGGGGGAATAATCCGCCTCAAGCGATACGACCGTGCCGGGCGTGATCTTGGCGTCGTTCAGCCAACGATTGAAATGGGCCGTTTTCTCAATCAACCAGCCGTACGAGTAGGTATGGTCGCGCCAGATAACGGCGTCACGGCCGGCCAATTTGGCCCAGCGGTTTGTCAGGTCGGCCAGGTCCATCGTCAGACACCGCCCAAATAGAGATTCTGTCCGGTAACAAATCCGCTTTCGGGTCGAAGGTAGAAATCAATCACGTTGGCGATATCTTCGAAGGTGCCGAAACGGGGGATGGCCTGTCGCGCCAACAGCCGCTCCATTTTCTCTTTGGGGACCGATTTGATGAGATCGGTTTCAACAGGGGTCGGCCCGACGGCATTGACGGTGATTCCGAGCGGGGCAAGTTCGCGGGCCAGAACTTCGGTCAATGAGACAACGGCCGCTTTCGAGGCGGCGTAAATGGATTCTCCTTCGAGTTTGAGCGGTGTGGCGACGGTCGAGAAATTGACAATGCGGCCGTACCGGTGTTTTTGCAT
>JBGOTX010000323.1:0-3419 GCA_041476705.1 Candidatus Zixiibacteriota bacterium | reverse complement strand
GATACGCGTGAGAAACGTGGTCGCTAACCTCCAGCGGTCTAACATGCCTGTCATCAAATCCGGCCGAAAGTAATTGTGCATATTTCGCGGCGATTCGATTTCTCTGTTCTACCGACCAGACCAGACGTGTCATCTGGCTTACGCCGAGCGCGGCCTGGATATCGGTCAGTCGGTAATTGTAACCCAGGTCGGTCATTTCATAATACCAGGGATTTAACTCGCCGCGCGACGAAATCGCCATTTCGGCCTGCTGTAATTCCCGTTTGACTATCCCATGCGAGCGAAGTTGGCGCAAACGATCGGCCAGAAGTGGATCAGAGGTCGATATCGCCCCCCCTTCACCCGTCGCCACATGTTTGACCGGATGAAACGAAAACGCGGTCAGATCGCTGTGTGAATTGTCGCCTATTCGATGGTTACGCCGATGTTCGGTGTACTGGGCGCCCAAAGCATGACAGGCATCGTCGACAACATACGCTCCGTGCGCCCTGGCCAGTTCGGATATGGCCGACAGCTGCGCCGGTTGACCCGCAAAATGAACCGGAATGATCGCCTTGATTTTGTGATGCCGGTCTTTTTCGAGTACCGTTGCAAGATTGTTCGGATCGATTAGTCCGGTATTCGGATCAATGTCGCAGAATTTCACCTCGGCACCGACATACCGTACACAGTTGGCCGAAGCCACAAATGTATTCGGCGTGGTGACGACTACATCTCCCGGTTTGATATCCAGTGCCAGCATTGCCAGATGCAACGCCGCCGTGCCGCTGGAACAAGCCACCATCTGGCGGGCGCCCGTCGCTTGCGCCACCGCTCGCTCGAACTGTTCGATCGCCGGCCCCTGCGTCAAAAAATCGGACTTCAGCGCCGTAACGACCGCTTCAACATCGGCGTCGCTGATATGCTGTCGCCCGTACGGGAGAAAGGTCCTGGGCGAGGTCAGAGTCAAGCTCATCTTCGGTGTTCCTCTCCTGCCGTCGGGTTCACTTGATCGAATAGTTCATGGCCGCCAACTCGCGCGACGTATCGATCAAGTCCCGGGTCATATCTTTGATAGTCAGCCGCTTCTGTTCGCGCCATACGAGCGTATCGTCGACTCTGAAATTCTTGTCTATATGTGTCCGAATCAGTTCGCGAATCTGCGCTACCGTCAGCCATTCGGTGTTAGTGTTGGATGCATAGCAAAATCCATCCTCGCACCGACGTCCGCCGTAGGTGCCGGCATAGCGATCGACATCCCACAACTGCATCGACGGCAGAATCACGAAGTGCCGGTCAAATTCCAGCGTGTTGAGTGCGTCGGTTGAGGTAATCATCTCCTCATGGAGCTTTTCCCCCGCCCGTACGCCGACAAATTCGCGACGGCATTCCGGGCCGACCGCTTCGACCACATCAACTATCCGGTAACTGGGAATACGTGGCACGAAAATTTCGCCACCCCACATATTGTTCAGGGCAAAAACCACCAGATCAACCCCCTGTTCGAGGGTAATGTTGAACCGGGTCATACGGGCGTCGGTAATGGGGATTACTCCCTGCTTCTTGCGATCCATGAAGAACGGAATCACGCTTCCGCGACTTCCCATCACGTTTCCGTACCGCACCACCGCAAACTTGATGTCATGCGCTCCCTTAAAATTATTGGCCGATACGAATAACTTGTCCGAACAGAGTTTGGTGGCGCCGTACAGATTGATCGGAGCCGCCGCTTTGTCGGTCGACAGAGCCACGACACTCTTGACGCCGCTGGTCAGGGCCGCTTCAATCACGTTTTGCGCGCCGATGACATTGGTCTTGATCGCCTCGAACGGATTGTATTCGCACGCCGGAACCTGTTTGAGCGCCGCCGCATGCACGACCACGTCGATACCTTCCATCGCTTTGCGCAGACGGTCGGCGTCGCGGACATCGCCGATGAAAAATCGAAGTTGCGGAAATTTCGCGTCCGGGTACTGCTGGTTCATCTCGTATTGCTTGAGCTCGTCCCGGGAGTACACCACCAGCCGCTTGATATCGGGATGTTTGGCCAGCACCATGTCGATGAACTTGCGGCCGAACGAGCCGGTTCCGCCGGTGACGAGAATTGATTTGCCTGAGAGCATGCGGTCCTTCCTCAACCTTCGCGCCTTCGTTGCGCCCATTTGCGTTTGGCGATTGATGGGGGACCGAATCACCCGTCTGGCGGGTATCTGTAAAAGTCGGGCCATAGAAGCGATGCGTCCCTGCATCAACTACATCCATGTATTCCCCGGAGGAAGAATCAATCGGCGTGCCGCCCTGTGAAAGACCCGGAGGATCGGCGTAACCTCTTGTGAACTAACGAATAACGATGAATGAAATCCTGTCCCCTAAGCGATGTCCTTGGAGGCGCGGGAAAGATCAGCTCATGAATAATTGAAAAGTTTTCCGGGCGGGCTATTTGGATGCGAAATGCCGGTCAATCAAATCGCACAGAATATGACAAATCGTAATATGCATTTCCTGAATCCGGGGCGTCTCCAAAGATGGCACGGCCAGGCAAATATCGGCCGCCACACGGGCGCGCCCGCCATCGCCGCCGGTCAAAGCAACCGATACGCACTGGCGCTTCCGAGCCGATTCGAGCGCGGAGAGAATATTGGGCGAATTGCCCGAGGTCGTCAGTCCGATGACCATATCGCCTGAGGTCGCGAGGGCTTCAACCTGTCGCGCAAAAATAGCGTCGAAGCCGAAGTCGTTGCCGAGCGCGGTCAGCGCCGAACTGTCCGTCGTCAGGGCGATCGCCGCCAGCGGCCGACGATTCTTTTCGATATAGCGACCGGTCAGTTCAGCCGCGATGTGCTGAGCATCCGCCGCCGATCCGCCGTTGCCGCACAGGAGTATCTTATGGCCGGCTTCGAGCGTCGTGATCATCTTTCCGGCCAGCGCCTCAATGGCCGGAGCCAGCTTCCGGGTGGTGTCCAGAATTTCCTGATGTCGCTCAAATGCCTCGTTAATTCGCTCTTTCATAATCTTTCAATCCCCGACTACGAACGGTGTGTTCGGATCATCCTCATGCCGGATTTCATCCATTGCCTCAGTTCGTCCCTCGCCCGTATATAACCGATCGGGCGCGTTGAATACCAAGCCGTCGACCGAGCCGATATTCTTATAGGCATGCACCACTCCCGGCGGCACGATCACCAGCATCGGGTTGTGCTCGCCGACCTCGGCTGTGCCCAATCGACGGTACGCCTTCGCGTTCGGGCGGTTATCCCAAAGATACACTCGAAACGTCGATACGCCAATAAAGCAAAAGATATCGGTCTGGCGGGTGTGCTCGTGCGGTCCCCGGATAACATTCGGATGCGTCAGCGACAAATAAGCCATCAGCGGATGCAGACCATTCGGCAGTTCATCGACCCGAAACAGCTCGCCCAGCCAGCCGCGCGGATCGCGAT
>JBGOTX010000322.1:0-3420 GCA_041476705.1 Candidatus Zixiibacteriota bacterium | reverse complement strand
GAGCAGGATCAGGTTGAAATTTTATCCGGAGTACGGTCGGGCGTGACGCTGGGAAGCCCTATCACCCTGGTGATTCATAACAAGGACTGGGAAAACTGGTCAGAAATTATGGATCCGGTGGCGCCGATCCCAACCGATCTTGGTCTGCGCCAGCGCCGTCTGGCCGAGGAAACAACCCGGCCGCGTCCCGGTCACGCCGATCTGGCGGGCGGTATCAAGTACAACCATCATGACCTGCGAAACGTGCTGGAACGGGCTTCGGCACGGGAGACCGCGGTCCGTACCGCTGTTGGTGCGCTGGCAAGACAACTACTCGAACATTTCGGCGTCGAGTTCGCTTCGCACGTAGTGCGTATCGGCGCTATCGCCCTGCCAACCTCGCCATCCCGGGAAAACCTGGCACTCATTCGCGACCTGGCCGAGCAGTCCGAGGTCCGGTGTGTAGACAAGGCAACGGAGGAATTGATGATCGCCGAGATCAAGGACGCTCACCATGCGCGCGATTCGGTCGGCGGCGAAGTTGAATTGATCGTCCGTGGTTTGCCGGTCGGGCTGGGAAGTTACGCCCAGTGGACAGAACGGTTCGACGCCCAACTGGCCGCCGCGCTGATGTCCATTCCGTCGGTCAAGGGCGTTCAGTTCGGGCTGGGTTTTGCGGGCGCGGTTCTGCGCGGATCACAAGTCCACGACGAAATCTATTACAAGCAAGAGGGGTATCCGACGCGCAAAGGGTTTTACCGCAAGACCAACAACGCCGGCGGTATCGAGGGTGGAATAACTAACGGCGAAGATGTGGTCGCCCAAGTGGCGGCCAAGCCGATCTCGACGCTTAACCGACCGCTCCAGACGGTCGATGTCGTGTCGAAGCAGGCCGCGGAGGCGATGGTGGAACGCACCGACCACTGTGTGGTTCCGGCGCTGGCCGTCGTGTGCGAGGCAGTGGCCGCTCTGGTTGCGGCGACCGCTTTTCTGCAGAAGTTCGGCGGCGACAGCTTCTCCGAGGTTCAGCGCAATTATCAGTCGTTTCTGGACGAACCGTATTGATCCGGCATCACCTTCCGACTTGACAAATCCTTCAATTTCGGCGAAACTACCGGCACAACGTTTCGGTGCCGCCCATTTGGGCGGGTAATAGGGAAGACGGTGAGAATCCGTCACAGCCCCGCTACTGTATCGGCTACTCTCGCGGCAAGCGGCCACCTGTCATGGGACGGGGAAGGCGCCGCGCGGAGGTACGACGCCGCAAGTCAGGAAACCTGCCGGAACTTCATACCGATATCGTACCGTCGGCGCGGGCTGACGCATCGAAGCTGGCGCGTTCATGGTACAGATAGGAGTTATCATGCAACGCGTGTTTTGTTGTCTGGCGACGGCGCTGACTTTGAGTGCGACGGGATCTCAAGTCAAGGCCGACCAGTCTTCCGCCGACACCGTGGTCGTCCTCAAAGACAGCATTGTTGTCACGGCCAATCGATTCGGCCTGGAGCGCGACCGGGTGATCTGGCCGAGTCACATTATCGACCGGCAAAAGCTTGAACTGTCGTCGTCGCTCGGCGAGGCGCTGGCGATAGGGAGCGGCGTGGACCTCCGATCATACAGCGGCTCAGGGTCGGTTGCCACGCTGTCCAATTGGGGGATGTCCAATCGTCACGTTCTGCTCTTGTACGATGGTCGGGTGGTTCGGGATTATTCGTTAGGGGGATTCAATCTCTCCGAATACAGTCCGGATGAGTTTGACCGGATGGAACTGGTCAAGTGGCCGCAGTCCGCCTTTTACGGTTCGGACGCTCTGGGCGGGGTGTTGAATCTGATTCCCCGGACGACCCTGGGCAACGATTTCCGGCTGTCAACGCAGTGGGGAAGTTTCGCGTATCAGCGTCACCGGATCGACGCCAGCCGTACCGATGGCCGATTGGGACTGGGCGGATGGGGGGAATTTATGCAAAGCGACAATGCCCGCCCCAACGCCGGAGCCGAACAGAAATCGTTTGGTCTCAGGTCCGATCTGCTGACCGGTGACGGAAGTCATCACGTCTGGCTCAGCGGTCGGTATTTCAGCGACAGCTTGGGCAGTCCCGGACCGGTGCCGGAACCGGGTGTGATTCCCGCGTTCGGCGACAGCCAATCGACCAGCCGGTATGAACATCAGACGGATCGGAACTTTTCGCTGGATGCCCACTACGCCTGGCATCCGAACCGTACTACGCAACTGCAGTTTGACGCGTTCGATGAACACAAAAAACTCAGCTATTATTCTATCTACGAAGAATCCTGGATCGTACCGATAGACACCGTCCTAACCGGAACCGTCTACAAAAAGCAATCCGCCGGATTGACGGGCCGTTTTCTGAAATCAGTCGGCCAGGCCAACCTATCGGCCGGAATCGATTGGCTCTATGGATCGCTTGATTACGAATCCACTGAGGGGAGGCCTTCGGGGAATACGGTCGTGACCTGGTCCGGAAGCCAGCGCCAGACCGATCTCTGGGGGGCGGTGTCGGCGCCGGCGAATTCGTTCCTTCGCCCCGATCTAAGCGGCCGTCTACAGTTCGTTTCCGGGCGTAACATCCAGCCATCGTATGACATCGGCCTGGTTATCACTCCGGCTCAGCGGTGGCAAGGAAAGATCGGTTATGGGTACGCCTACCGCTTGCCCAGCTTGGCCGATCAGTTTTCGAGCGATCCATACACGAGGGGGAATCCCGATCTGGCGGCCGAGGCCTCGCACACGGTTGTAGCGAGCGTATCGACCCATTCGCCGGCTGATCGTACACGAATTGAAATTGCGCTTTTCGCCCAACGAGTGAACTCCCTGATCCAGTATCAGTTTGATCCGGGGACCTATCAGTACGTTCCGCGAAACGTCAACCGATTCCGTTCCAACGGCATTGATCTCAGCGCGCGGACGATGGCAACAAAGCGGATGGCGGTCGAAGCGTCCGTTGTCTATCAGCGTGCAAAACAAACTCTCGATTCGAGCGGTGGGTATGTCGATGCTTTTTATGTTCCCGATCTCACCTGGTCGTTGCGCGCCGATTACCGGCTTTCGTCGAAAGTTGGAATTGGCGGCGATGTTCGGTACACCTCGGATCGATGGATCAGGATGTACGACGCGAGCGACAAAACCATCGGCCGGGTATACGAGTTTGGCCTGCACGCCGGCTTGACGCTCTCGAACAAGATTCGACTGCTCGTAAGCGGGAAGGACCTGACCGATCGGAAGCGGCCGACTCAGTTCGGGTATGATCACGCCGATCACGACTACCCCGGCCTCGGCCGACGGTTTTCCGCTCGAATCCAAGGGCCGGATCAACTTGGCTTGTTCGAGCGCCGCCTGGAGATGTTTCTCGGGCGGGAAATTCTTTCCTTCGCCGTATAATCCGCCCTCCTGCCCTTTGTACCGGTCCTCGGCCGTCATAT
>JBGOTX010000321.1:0-3424 GCA_041476705.1 Candidatus Zixiibacteriota bacterium | reverse complement strand
TGAGGCAGTCGGGCCGAGTGATATCTGGGAGGTCGAACTCGAATTTTTTGCGATCCACTCCGGAGTGTCAAATACGGCGGTCGAATAGTTCAGCGTTTGACCGCTGGTCAGATTGGCGCTGACCTTGATCGATTTGGCCGCCCCCGGCTTGTCGGCGGTGAGTACCAATCGGTACGGGGCGGAAGTAGAACCGTCGTTGATGATGGAGGCCGTTACCCCTATCTGGGCGTCGTTGATGGCTTTTTTGATCCCGGCAAGCGAGTTGTTACCCGAGTCAACGGTGATCGTTTTCGCGGAGCCGCTTCCCACGGCGATAGTGATGGTACCGGCGCCGAATTGGGCCAGGGATTGACTTGAGAATCCCTGACTGGCGATCTGGTGGTTGCGCGCGAGCGACAACACCTGCAGATCATACGATCCGGCCACTCCCCGGCCGGACGCAGTGGCGCTGAGGACGGCGTCATCCGATACCTTCACCGAAGCCGTTTCGAAGCTGGCTCGACGGGTCAACGCGCTGACATCGGAACTAAACGCGAGTAATTTGGCCTGGAGCGCTTTAAGCGCGGAGACAATGTTGGTCTTCTCGGTTTGATCCTGTTCCATCAGGACGGCCGGACGGCGCTCAAGAGCCATTAAACTGTCGATGATATCGCTTTTCTTTAGACCGGAGACGAGGCCGTCGATTGAAGTAACTCCTGCCATACAAATCCTATTCCGAGGTTGACATCACTGTCCTGGTACTGTTTAGAGTTTCCGGGGGAGCAATGGGCTCCCCCGGAAACGAACGTACTACGCTACTATCTGAAGAGTTGCAGAACGACCTGACCCATCTGGTTGGCCTGCGCCAGCATGGCGGTACCGGCCTGAACCAAAATCTGGTTCTTGGTGAACTGCGACATCTCCTCTGCCATATCGGTGTCACGAATCTGCGATTCGGACGCCGTCAGGTTCTGAGAAGCAATCCGGAGGTTACGCAGGTTGGATTCCAGAGTGTTCTTCTGGAAGCTACCGAGCGTGCCGCGGCTCGTGGACGTCTCGTTGATGGCGGCGTCGATAATCGACTGCGCATCCTGGGCTCCCTGAACGGTCGTCACGTCGATCTTGGCGAGCGACGAGAACATGTTGCCGGGGAGATTCTTGCCCAGCGAGGACGCACTGATATTACGAATGCCGATCGAGGTCGTCTGACCGACGTTCGCGCCGATCTGGAAAACCAGCGACTGGTCGGTGTTATTGATGGTCTCGGTGCCGCCCTGTGAGGTCAGCCCGTAATTGATGATGGCGGACTGGCTGCGGTCAGCATTGAACACCGTAGTATTCAAGCCAGCCGACACGGAAGTCGCGGGGCCGCCGTCCAAACGAACGTCGAACTTCGCGGCTTTCACGTCGAGCAAGAGGTTGCCCACGTTGATACCGTTCAAGGCGGTGGCAACCGTCATGGCAACTGATCCACGACCGGCCGCACCGGAGGCCTTGTTCCAAAGCGTATAGGCGCCGGTGCCGACGTATTTCACCTTGTCGATCGAGTTGGTGTAACCGTCGAAACTCACCAGAGCATCGGTGCCGGTGGTCGCCAGAGCGTCAGCCGTCAAACCTAGCACGTTGCGGAGATTGCCTGTGCCGGCCGTGCCGGTGTTCAGCTTGATCGAGTAGTACGAGCCCTCGTCTACCGTCGCAAACTGAACTTGGTTGCTGTTGACAAGCGCCGCAGTGATGTTGGGAGAAGCGCCGCCGGTCGTCGTGCCGAAAGCTCCCGCGGTCTCAAGCCCCGTTTGTAGAGCCGTCACCAACGAAGAGAACGACGTGTAGGTACCGGCCGCCAGAGTGGCAGAAGCCGTACGATTGGAATACACGTCGGTGTTGACAGTAAAGTTCAACAGGTTAGCCGACACGCCGCGGCTGGAAGCGGTCGCGATCGAAAACGCGGCTGTGGTCGCGGTGGTCGAGGAGGCCTGCGCCTGAATCGAATACTGCGCGCCCAGATTGGCCGCCTTGATGTCGAGCGCCGCACCGTCCGCACCCGACGCTGTCACCTTACCCGCCAGCGCGGTGTTCATGTTGATCTGCGCCTGCAGTTTGGTGGCGATGGTCGACGTGGTATCGCCGAGGATAACGTCGATATTCAACGTCTGGTTACCGGTCGGTGATTCACCGTTTCCCTGATAGTTGAGCGTGACGGTGTAGGTACCGACGTTTGAAGCAGTGGCCGCGACTATGACAGCCGCGGAGGCGAGCGCTGCCACGGTCGCCGCGGCGGCAACCGTCAAACCGTTGCCAAACGCATCGTCCAGCGTGATCGCGCCCGAGGTCTTCTTGGCGACGTCGGATGACTGCACAACATCCACGTTGTGAATCTTTTCGGAGAGATTGAACGGATCGCCGTCGGTGTTGGTCAAACTCAGACCAAGCGACGTGGTGTTCAAGGCCGACGTCGGATCGGCCGTCTTGGTCGAGGTGACCGAGTGCTGGCCGGTCTTCAGATTCGACTGCTTGATCGTCAGGCCGGATGTGTTGGCGCTGGTGATCGTCGCAATGTTGTCCTTGGAGCCGTCCAGAATCTTCTTGGTTCCGAACTGGGTGTTGACCGCGATACGGTCGATCGTCTTGATCGCGTTCGCGATTTCGGCCTGATCAGCAGCGAGCTGATCGACATCGTTGAACCCCTCGTTGGCGGCGTGGATAGCCAGTTCGCGCATCGAGGTGAGCAGGTTGTTGATTTCGGACAGCGCGCCTTCAGCCGTCTGAATCATGGTGATGGACCCTTCCGAGTTCTGAACCGCGCGGTTCAAACCGGCGATCTGCGCCCGGAACTGTTCGGATATGACCAGACCCGCCGGATCATCGGCCGCCTGGTTGATGCGGAAGCCGCTCGACAGCTTCTGCATTGACGTTTCCAGCATGCTTGAAGTCAGCTTCAAGTTGCGGTTGGCGTTCAATGACGCCAGGTTGTGATTAATGCGAAATGACATGAGTCAATCCTCCTTGAATGTATCCAGGTTTCCTTATCCTGAAATCCTTCTGTTCCTGACTTTGTCACTTCCTATGTATCGTTGCAACGTGGCCTTCGTTTCCAATAGAAGCCACCGGAATGCACGTAGCTGTGCGGTTCCCTCCTTTACTGAAGTTTGTTCGGTCATAAGGTCATTCTCGCTTATCTCTTATGGCCATTACATCGACAAGTCCTGAAAGAACTTGACCGGTCCCCCGCCTTATTTTGTGCTGGAAAACCCGGGCCTGGTTCAGACTTCGGCTGGTACTTCAACCAGCTGGGTCAGCCGGTCAAGGGCGGACTGGCATTCGGGATCAAGCTGAAGCGCCCGACGGTAGCCAAGGATGGCGGAATCTTTGTGTCCCATAAGCAGATAACACTCGGACAATTGGAACATCGCGGACGGGTCGTCGGGACGAAGGTGAAGATATTTCT
>JBGOTX010000320.1:0-3426 GCA_041476705.1 Candidatus Zixiibacteriota bacterium | reverse complement strand
CATTCCCGGGCGGGACTCTCCCCGCTCGTTACAGTTAGGCAATATAGTGATTCTCAAGCTCTCCAACAAGGATTTCAGCCGAAAGTTTGATGTCGGCGAGTTGTAATTGATTAAGTAGTAGCGACTTACTCCGCAAAAACCGGCATTTGTGCGCGCAGATGTGGATTGACTGCCGTTGCGTCGTTGATCTATCGTCATTGCGAGTGTCGCCGTCCCCCTGAGCTTGCGTCGTCCTGAGCGGAGTCGAAGGATCGAAGGGTCCGGCGACCGAAGCAATCTCTCCTCGTCTTCGCCTTGGTGGCCCACCATTCAGAATGTTCGGTCAGGTCTTGCTTTGGCGGGAGCCAGGCGACCGACAAAGTGTGACCTGACCGTCCGGTGCGCGTGTCCTTGGCTGGCGACCCATCCCGTGCGCGGTGGCCGTCCTCGTCCACCGCGTCATTGCGGGCCCGCTTCGGGCGTCGCAATCTCTCCCCATCTCCGTAGGTCGAAATCCCCTGCGGTTTCGACATCTGCCTCTTCCCCTACTCAATTATCACAAACTTCCCGATCTGGGTACGGGTGGGGGATTCAACTGTCCAGTAGTACAGCCCGGCGGCTGGGAGCATCGTATTGCGGGTGATCAAATCCCAGCTGTCGTGCATCGCCTGCGGATCGGTCGGGGAGTAATCATGTTCCCACGAACGAATCAGGTCGCCGTCGAGCGAATAGATTGAGATACGGCATTTCGGCGGGAGATTCCCGAAATTCAACCGGTGCGACCGGTCCCGAATCTGGCTATTATCATGGTTCTCGTACCCCTGCGCCGCGTAGTTGACATTAAACAGATACGGATTCGGGTAGACATATACATTCAGGTCTTTAGTTTCTACGCTGTCGGCCGAGGTCTGGGCGTAGGCAATGATCCGATTCGACAGCTTATTTGATTCCTTGGCCGGAATGTTCCCTTTGGCGAACCCGAAATCAAAGGCCGTCACGCTGATATACTGAGCTATCGTCGGCAGGACATTGTTGAACACATACTCATACTCGTAATATTTCGGCAACGGCTCGCCGTGTTCGGTGGTCAAGTCGTCGGGGGTCCATTGCAATGTGTCGGTGCCGAGTTGGCGGGCCTCGGGGTAGACTTTGTGCACGCCGGTCGGTGAAAACTGGCTCATGTTGTAGTCGACCTGCTCGAATGAGTACAGCGTATCATTCCAATGCCAGGGGTTGTCGCGGGTGTACAAGAGCGGCGAAAACCCGTCGCCGTACAACGCCCTCAGCGAATCGAGCGTAAGCGGCAGGTCTCTGTTGATCCAGGCGTATGTGCCGTTGGGCTGGAGGAGAACGGCGTACCGGTTGAAGTTTTCGTAATCCCATGATATCAGCAACGACATACTGCTCTCCCGGTCATCCAACCCGGCATACACCCGATACCCCTCGAAGTCTTTGACTTTGGTAAACGGATCGATGGCCGTCTCCGAGTAATACCCATTCCAGCGAATCGCCAGGGAACCGGCTGAGGGAATGACCTTGAGCTTGGGAGAGGGCGGCGGCACATCGGCGCGGAAATCGGGTACTCCATCCCCTTCGTACCATTGCGTGTCGCCATCACAGACCCGGAACTTGCCGAAATACCCGTCGCCGTCGGTGTCGACTCCCGGATTATCGTACACCCACTTGGCCCAGCGGGTGTTGAGGGCAAGGTCAGAGAAGTTCAGTCCGGAGTAGTAGATGCTCGGATCATCGGGGTAGTATCGGTTTGCATAATCATTCGGGCCGGCGATCACGTTTTCCCCACCGACGATGGCGATCGTAAAGTTCGCTTTCTGCCCGGGCCCCAGATCAAATGCCCCGAACGACAGGAGAAAATCAGTCCACCCGCCACCCGCGAGCTCCCGACAGATCGGATCAGGAGGCATCCAACCGTCTGTAGTGTAATCGACGTTCGCGAACAACTGATCGTAGTCGAACTCTCGATGGTGCATCAAATAATACTTACCTGCATCGTCGCCATAGCGATCGAACCCCGAACCAGCTGTTCGAAAGGGGTCGCCAGGGGTTCCGCGCCGGCGCGGTTCAAAACCAACAGAGTACGGGTACGGGTGGAAAATGAACGACTTCCAGTTGTAATTGATTACCGGCGAATCAATCGGCGTTTTCAGAATGCAAATGCCAACCGCTCCGGTCGGCGAATAGCGGGCCCACGCCCCGTTCACCGGGTCACCGTCGTTATCCATTCCATAAGCGATGTTTACCGTATCCCAAGCATAGCATCCTTCGGGAGCCGGATATGATTTGAGAAATCCGCCCAGGTTGTCCGGGCGGAGTGGAACAGTATCCGACGCCGGAGCGGCATAAGCGCCGGCAGCGAAGCCAACACATACTTGCTTGAGGTGTTTGGCTCCTATATTCTCCACGCTGTAGTCGACCAGAATGAAATCGTTAATCAAGGGAGCCGTCCACGACATGGAGCGCTGTGTTACCTTGAGCCCAAGGGGTATATGTGGGCGCGTCTCAAAACGAGTGACCAGATCAGACCGAGTGAGCGTGTCCATGTATTCACATATCAGGTCAAGCTCCGACCTGGCATCTCTGGAATAGAACGTCGTCCCGCTGTTGATTGATTCTATCCGAAACTTGCCCAGCGGGTAAGTTTCGGGCCAGAACTCGCCGCCCAGGGCATAAAGGATTTCGGGATAATACGGAAAGGCGGTCGACACGAGCGTGTCTTGATCGACAATTGCTCCTACCCACAAGTGGGGAAGTGAACCGTATAGTATGCCTGAGTTGTGCGGATAAACGCCCGGCTGGATCCTTTCACCGGTCAGAGGGTCGGGAGTTCCGTTTTCAAGATAACCGGTGAAGGTACCGTCGTTACTCACTGATACCTGCAGATTTCCACCGCCGTGGGCCCAATGCTCAACATACGGTTTGATGTCACCTGCTGAAGCCGGGCCGGTGATGGAAGGCAATGCCGGCACGGTCCTGTAGTATGGATACGAAAGGTATGTGCGCCCCGAATCAGATCTGGCTTTATCTTGTGCACTGGCATGAGACGTAGTTAACAGCCACAAGAAAGTAGTGGTGACTATCCAATAGCTCCCTGATGATAGATGCCACATCATTTTGCCTTAATCAGTGCGGGCACAATTCCCATCGAAATTGTTCACAAGGTCATTATCATTACGCGAAAAAAAGTGTCGAAAGGGTCTGCTATGTCATTATGTCATGAGTGGCCGATATGCTCTAACATTGCGGCCACCACTGCTTACATCCGACAATTGTGCGGACAACTGCAGTCAGGATTGGTCGGATTGGGGCATCCAGCCGGCAGATTACACCAACAGAACAAGCCGACTCCTTCCTTTATGATAAAGTGCCCATCACCATCGCCCGGAATGAAGTCTCGTGTACAGCAGTTGCTCGGACCCGCACTCGCAT
>JBGOTX010000319.1:0-3432 GCA_041476705.1 Candidatus Zixiibacteriota bacterium | reverse complement strand
CGGCCGTTTTTATTTGTGGTGTCGGGCGCGCTCACCCGACACCCTTTTTCTGATAAGACGGTCAGGTGAGGACGCCTCACCGCACGGGGAGTGGGTTGGCTTTGTTTCACACCGCCGATTTTTCAATTCCGGACGTTTCGTAAGTCCAAGTGGGGCAAGCACCGGGTGGGTTTGTTTCACACGATTGCCCTTCTTTCATGGCGAGGAGCGCTGTCACCCTGAGCTTGTCGAAGGGTCCATTTGAGAAACGGGCATAGTTCATCAATAAGGGGTGCGGCATCGGAAACACCGGGGAGTTGGTGGGGATTTTGGAGGACTCGACCAAGCACAGGCATCTGCCGCGCCCAAAATATCCCTTGCAAAGACGACAATTTCCCCCTTCATTTGATACTAGGTTCATCCACGATTTGCTTCCAGTAGATTGACTCCCGGGGGACCCGAACAGAGTGCGGCCGCAAGGCCAGCGCATATCTCTGTTCATCACATAGTAAATGATTATGTCAAACGTTGCCTTGAATAGGTCACAAACATAGGGGAGGAACCCATGCGCCGTTTTGTTATCTCTGTTCTTATTGCCGCACTATCTCTGATCGCAACCGTGTCAGCCGAGCCGCCTGCTTCGGTACCGGCAGAGCAGGGACCCAGTGTTCGGCAGTTCATGACACCCGATGGGCGGATTGATATTAAAGCCGTACGCGCAAGCGGGTATCAGGGGCCGCTCGATCTGAAACGGGTTGATCTTCGAGTTGACCCCCGAGGCGGCGCACCGATGGCGTCTGCTTCTTCCCCACAGTCCCCTGCCGACGACCCTGACGACATCTACTGGGACAACAGCATTTCACCGTCAATTGATGGAGTCGACCGCCCTGTTTCCGCCGCGACAGTTTACGATGGAAAGCTCATTGTCTGCGGCGATTTCACGATCGCTGGCGGCGTTTTGGCTAATCACATCGCCGTCTGGGATGGGAGCAGTTGGTCGCCGCTGGGGCCGGGGATGGATGGCTGGGTCGGTCCCCTGACCGTGTATGACGGGAAACTGATAGCGGGGGGCGATTTCACAACGGCCGGTGGGGCGGCGGCGAATTACATCGCGTCCTGGGATGGGAGCAGTTGGTCGCCGCTGGGGTCGGGGATGGGTGGCCGCGTCGGAGCCCTGACCGTGTACGGCGGAAAACTGATCGCGGGTGGTGGATTCCAAACGGCCGGCGGCGTGGAGGCGAATTACACAGCATCCTGGGATGGGAGCAGTTGGTCATCGCTGGGGTCGGGGATGAGCGGCGACTTTCCCTATGTCTACGCGTTTACTGTGTACGACGGGAAACTGATCGCGGGGGGCATGTTCACGACGGCCGGTTCAGATTCTGCGAACTACATAGCGGCCTGGGATGGGAGTAGTTGGTCCCAGCTGGGGTTGGGGATGAATGGCGTCGTCGGCGATCTGACCGTGTATGACTCCAAGCTGATAGCGGGAGGTTTCTTCACAACGGCCGGTGGTGTGGCAGCGAAAAGCTTAGCATCCTGGGATGGGAGCAGTTGGTCGCCATTGGGGTCGGGGATGGAGAGCTTTGTCTTTGCCCTGACGGTGTACGACGGGAAACTGATCGCGGGGGGATGGTTCCAAACGGCCGGCGGCGTGGCGGCGAATTACATCGCGTCCTGGGATGGGAGCAGTTGGTCGCCGCTGGGGTCGGGAATGGGAGAAACCTTTACTACCGGTGTTTATGCATTGACGGTGTACGACAGTAAACTGATCGCGGGGGGCGATTTCGGGATTGCAGGGAACAAGGTCTCGGTCAATCTGGCGGCATGGACCAAGCTGGACCCAACTGACGTTGGAGAACACGGTGTCACAAATCTCCCCGACGCATTCAGTCTCGTTCAGAACTACCCCAATCCATTCAATCCGTCCACTTCGATTGAATACAGCGTGCCGACCCGCGCCCATGTGACTGTTGAGATATTCAATTCTCTTGGACAGCACGTCAGAACGCTGGTAGATGAAATGAAGAGTTCGGGGACGTACAAGATAGAGTGGGATGGAACGGATATCGCCAACAAATCGGTTTCAACCGGCGTGTATTTGTATCGGTTCAGAGCGGGTGATTACACCGAGACGAAGAAGATGGTGTTGTTGAAATAGATTGTAGGTCAAGCCGCTTGCGGCTTGACATTGTTCGGATTTCAGAAAAGATGTCGAAACCGCAAGGGGATTTCGACCTACGAAGATTCAGGGGATGTCACCCGCGAAGACGCGAGTGACCTACGAAGTTTAAGAGAGATTGCTTCGTCGCAGGGCTCCTCGCAACGACAGGCATAGGAGAGATTGGGACGCCCGAAGCGGGCTCGAAATGACGCGGTGGACGAGGACGGCCGCCGCGCACGGAATCCGGATCGCAGTAACAGTCAATCGAAATCTGCGTGGGCAAATGCGGGTTTTTGCAGAGTAAGTCACTACTATTTAATCAATTACAACTCGTCGAAGCCAAACTTTCGGCTGAAATCCTTGTTGGAAAGCTTGAGAATCACTATATTGCCTAACTGTAACGAGCGGGGAGAGTCCCGCCCGGGAATGGGAAAGTTATATTGTTCACTAAGGTCTTAATTGCCAATCGCGGCGAGATCGCGCTCCGGATTATCCGGGCGTGTCGAGAATTGGGGCTCAAAACGGTGGCCGTCTATTCCGAGGCCGACCGCGATGCCCTTCATGTCCGTTTCGCCGACGAAGATATCTGTATCGGCCCCCCCTCGGCAAGCCAGTCGTATCTTGATCTCAAGCGGATCATCTCGGCGGCGGAAATCAGCAACGCCGGGGCGATTCACCCCGGGTACGGATTTCTGGCCGAAAACGCCGACTTTGCGGAAATCTGCGAGTCATGCAATATCACCTTTATAGGACCGAAGCCCCAGCAGATCCGCCAGATGGGGGACAAGGCGATGGCCAAGTCGCTCATGAAAGCGGCCGGCGTGCCGGTGATTCCCGGCTCGGACGGGATTGTCGGATCGTTTGAAGAAGCGGTCGAGATCGCCCACAGTATCGGGTATCCTGTCATCCTGAAGGCGGTAGCTGGTGGCGGTGGCCGGGGAATGCGAATCTGTCAGGACGATGCCGAGCTGGAACGCGGGTTCCATATCGCCTCGACCGAAGCGGCCAATGCTTTCTCGAATCCCGCGCTGTATCTTGAAAAATTGTTCATCGCGCCGCACCATATTGAAATACAGGTGCTGGGCGATTCCCACGGCAACTACTACCATTTCGGCGAGCGCGACTGTTCGATCCAGCGCCGTCACCAGAAGCTGATCGAAGAGACGCCATCGCCACTCATGACCGATGATCTGCGCAAGCGGATGGGTGAGGCGGCGCTGAACGCCTGCCGCATGGTCGAGTATCGCGGGGTCGGCACGATTGAATGTCTGGTCGATGACCAGCTCAAT
>JBGOTX010000318.1:0-3433 GCA_041476705.1 Candidatus Zixiibacteriota bacterium | reverse complement strand
CAAGTATGGCGGCCGACCCCGAGAAGGCCAAGGAATTCTTTAATCAGGGTGTGACAGCCCAGAAAGACGGCAAGACGGCGGTCGCGATTGAAGCGTACAAGGCCGCAATCACGAAAGACCCCGACTACTACGATGCTTATCTGAATTTGGGCGCAATTCTGTTCAAGCAGAAGCAATATGACGACGCCCTCACTCAATTGAAAAGCGCGACCGCCAAGAATCCCAAGGGCGTCGAAGCGTTCGCCAATCTTGGTCTGGTGCAGACCCAGCTTCAAAAGTTTATCGAGGCCGAAGCTTCACTAAAAATGGCCTTGCAACTTGATCCGAAGCGGACCGACATCCTGAAAGACCTGGCCAAAGTGTACTTGACCAGAGGAAATTACACCGACGCTATCTCAACGGTTGAGCAAGCCCACAAAGCAGGGCTTCAAGACGGCCAGACCTGGTTCATTCTGGGAAAAGGGTATCAGAGAACCGATCGCGGCAATGAGGCCATAACCGCCCTCAATAAATCGATCGAGCTGGACCCAAAGAATGCCCAACCCTGGTTTGCCATTGGCGACATACAACTCAGCCGTCAAAAATTCACCGATGCCGCCGGTGCATTCCGGACGGCGCTCAAGCTCGACCCCAAACTCGTCCGGGCCTCTTTCAACTACGCCGTCGCCATCGAAACCAACACGCCCGATTCGCTCACGCAGAATATAGCCAACTGGGAACAATACGTGCGGCTGGCGCGCGGCAACCCGAAGGAAAAGACCAACGTGGATGTCGCCTCGAATCACATCAAGGAATTGCGGGATAAGAAGACGAAGATGAAGGGCTGATACCCCGATCCGGCGCTAAGTCAAGAAGGCCCCGACCGACTGGTCGGGGCCTTTCTCTTATTATATCTGTCTGGTCCCGGCTTACTTCGTAAACTCCACCGACCGGAAGTTATCCCACTCGACATACACATCTTTCTTCCCCGGTTGAATGATGCTTATGCCCTTGTTGGAGTCATCGACGTCGTTGGAGCCCCGAAGCTCAATCTTGCGGCCATCCCAGAGTGTCACGATGGCTCCCCGATAGGAGTCGCGTTCGATCTTATGGATCATGCTAAACTCAACGCGATACCGAACGTCGCGCACATTTCCATCGAGCATTTCCCAAGTGCGGGTCTCGTCCTCATCCCAGCGGATTTCGCCCCTGATCGTGTCGCCGTCCTCAGTTTCCACCGTCCCCCGAAGCGGCCTGCCGCCGTCGAAATCCCCATACGGCACGCTCTTGGGAGCGGGCTTGAGTACCAGCTTGTCGAATTCGTGCCAATCGACCACCACCTCGCCCAGCGCCGGATCGGAAATGGCGATGCCACGATTGCTGTTGTCAACGTCGTTGGTCCCCTTCAAGACTATCTCTTCACCACCCGTTAACGTGATCTGCGAGCCGCTGGCCGAATACCGTCCGATGGAGGCAATCTTCCCGAATTTGATCTTGCGGCTCCGCCCGTGTTCTTCGCCGTCGATTACGTCGTTCGCGAGGCACTCATCCAGATCCCAGGTGACAAATCCGGTAAACTCTTCGCCGCGCCGGGTGGTCAGGGTGCCGTACATCCGCTCGCCGAATTCCGAAGTCGCGTTGGTCGGACTGGGCAGAAATTCAACTTCTTTGATATCTTCCCACCCCAGCTCTGTTTCCCCTTCCTTTTCATCTTCAATGATCAGCTCCCGCATATCCGATCCGAAATCCGTGCTACCGTTGGTCATGGTCGCCGTATCACCCGATTTGAGGATCAGTTGAACGTCGTCGTCTCGTCCCGGAATCAGCTTCCTGATATGCCCGAAGCGTATGGCCGACTCGGCGGAAATGTCTCCTCCTTCGAAATTGAAATCTCGGTCGCCCAGCTCGATGCCGAAAATCCGGACGCGCGTGCGACGGCGATCTCGACTTGTCCGTTCGCGATCGGCCGACTTGAGATTCTCGCGCGGAATGACCTTCTGGCCGTTGAGCTGATCGACCCAACCCGCCTCATTGCGGTCCCAGCGAATCAGCCCCCGAAATTGGTCGCCGTCAGTCGTTGTAATCTTGCCGTAAATGCGCCCGGCGCTATCGGCCATGGCGGCCGCGCCTACAAAAGTCACCAAACACATGGCTGAAAGTCGCATCATAAAGACCAACTCCTCGTTTTGTCGCGTCTCATCTCTGCGGCATATACGAAGGTTGGCGGGAAAAGTTCAGGCCAAAGAAGGTGTTTTGACGGCGAAGGGCGGTCGCTTACTTGAGCAGAATCAATTTCCGGACCAGCGAGGTCCGGCCGGACGTGAGGCGATAGAAATAAACCCCGGTAGGCATCTCGGCCCCGCGATCACTCCGTCCTGTCCACTGGGCATTGTACCGACCTGCCGGGAAATACTGGTTGGCCAAAGTCGAAATCTTTTGCCCGAGAATGTTGAAAACTTCAAGGACGATTATCCCCGGTCGCGGCAGATCGTAGGTAATCACGGTCGAGCCATTGAATGGATTCGGATAATTCTGGCCAAGGGCAAAATCCGAGGGGAGGTGTGTCCCGGTCTGATCCCCCACATCGGTCGCCAAGCCAACAGTGACGTCTCCCGGCTGTACCACCGGTATTCGGGTCGTGCCGTCGACGGTTCGAATCGAGACACCGATCGAGTCAACATGGGTGGTGTCGAGGTGAGCTTGTCCCTCGCCCCGACCTGTCAACCAGAGCGCTCCCAACTGGTGCAGACCGGTTGGCAGGGGCGTGAGCGAGTCGAACGTGGCGGTCATGCTGACCACACCGCCAACTGAATCAATCGACCATGTCAATAGACTGCCTGAGGGCAGGTTGTTGCCAGGGACCACCGAGTCGACCCGGACAATACCGGTGTCAAAGTGAATGGGAAGCGATACGCCGACCAGACTGTCGGATGCGATGATAGTGAGCGGGATACTGACCGGATTGCCCAGAGTCGTTTGGGCCGACCCGATACGCACCGTGTCGTTATTGGGGGCGCGATATTCGAAGATAACTGGTATGTCGACAGTTGAGTCGTGGTTTGTCAGATCGACCAGCGTAAGAAGTCCGGAGTAATTGCCCGCCGCCAGTGAAGTGTCTATGACTGCAACGGTCACCGTATCGACCGTCAGGCCGCTGTCGGGCGCCACCGAGAGCCATGTCACCGATATGCGCACCTCATACGACAATCGATTGTATCCGGCATGCGCGATGACTACCGGTTGCGTCGGGGGGAACCCCTTGCCTTTCTCGGCGACAAACTTCAGCGAACTCGGCGTCGGTACCAGAGTGGGATTGTTATACTGCGTAATGGAGGCGAAGATATCCCAATTGCCGTTGCGCTTGTCGGTCCACGCCACATACCGATTGCGGCCGTCGAGCGCGATATCGGGCTGTACCTGGGCGCTGTCGGTCGAGAAATTGGCGCGAAAGTTT
>JBGOTX010000317.1:0-3440 GCA_041476705.1 Candidatus Zixiibacteriota bacterium | reverse complement strand
CCGCTTCGCACAAAATGGCCGAGCGGCTGGTCTTCCGGTATATCGCCAAGCGTCGCAAACTGCCGAACCGTCGCGGCGGCTACACGCAAAAGGCGGTGGTCGGTGGACACAAAATCTACTTGCGCACGGGCGAGTATTCCGACGGCACTCTCGGCGAGATTTTTCTCGACATGCATCGCGAAGGCGCGGCCTTCCGTTCGCTCATGAACTGCTTCGCCATCGCCGTCTCGCTGGGGCTCCAGCACGGCGTGCCGCTCGAGGAGTTTGTCGAAGCGTTCCTGTTCGCCCGCTTCGAGCCGAACGGCATGGTCGATGGAAACAAGTCCATCAAAATGTCGACTTCGATTATCGATTACATTTTCCGCGAGCTGGCGATCACGTATCTCAGCCGCAACGAGCTCGCCCATATTTCCGCGGATGATCTGCGCTCCGACACCATCGGAACGCCGTCCGAAGAAACGACCGAATTCGAGGCCGAGGAACCGGCGCCACCGTCGAATTCCGGCCAACTCTCACGGGCCAGTCGTCAGGATGACGACATCCATACTTCTCATCTGACCTCTGACAAGGGCAATGGACACGATGGACATAATGGGAATGGACACCTAACCGGAGGAAACGGTCATGATGCACCGATGGACCATGCGGCTTCAACACCGCGTTCTGCAGGCGAAGCGCCGATGCTTAAGTATGTCTCCGCCGCCACCGCAACCGCCGACCCCGAAGTTGCGCGAGAGCATCGCTTCTCCAATCAAGTCCGAATCGCGCGAATAAGCGGGTACGAAGGGGATTGTTGCCGGGAATGCGGATCGTTTACGATGGTTCGCAACGGCACCTGCCTCAAGTGCGACACCTGCGGCGCAACAAGCGGGTGTAGCTGATAACGAGTGCGGGCAGACATCCTGTCTGCCCGTACATCCGGGCAAATAGCATCTCTGACATTGCATCACTTGATAGGCGCCGGTCCAACCCCACCCGGCGCCTTTTTTGATCTGAAATAAGGGCACGTCTGACTATAACAACTGTTGCCACAGCCCTTGCGCTGAGTCCACATCCTTGTAGGTCGAAATCCCTTGCCCCGAAGGGGTCGCGCGAAGCGCGAGGTTTCGACATCTTTTGTTCTCCAAACTCCTCACTTCTGAAATTATCGTGAACAACAACTCTGTCCAAGCCTAAGCCGCTTGGAGAATCCAACCGGTAACTTGAATCCCTGTAGGTCGAAATCCCTTGCGGTTTCGACATCTTCTACTCGCCGAACTCCATCTGTTTGAACTCATCGTCAAGCGCTCCCCATGTTTCATCATACAATCCCTGCGAAACGAATTTGCCAAACGACGAATGGGGATACTCCTTCGCGCCTCGGGCCAGTCCATGTTTTACGGGATTGTGGTGGATATATTCAATATGTCGTCGAAGGTCTTCTTCGTCTCGAATGACATGGTCCCAATACCGGTGTTGCCAAAGCGGACCGTCCGTTAATCTGTGAAGCGACCGGTGCGCCGCCGAAAAGCGCGATTTGAATTGGCGAACTACTGATGGCATCACCGTCCCATTGGAATCAACAAGCAGATGAATGTGGTCAGGCAACACAACCCAAGCAATTATTTTGAAGGGATAATCTGCTTGCACGGATGTTATTGACTTCCACAGCAATTCGAAATGATTGACTAATATCGACGCGCGACCATGAGTCACATGGGTCTGAAAAGAGAGTTGATTGGGGGTGAAATATCGTCGAATATTGGTCATAAAAAAATAGTTTAAGAATATCGGAGTCGAAACCGCAAGGGATTTCGACCTACAGCACAAAGAGCATACGGAAGCGTTAGCGTAAAGGACACCACACGAGGGTCCTCACAACCTCCCCCCCGCCCCTTGCTTCCCGCTCTGAGTTCCGTATCTTTCAAAGTGAACAGGCGACTCTAATATGTCTATACCTATCGTCTTAGCACTCATTATCGCGGCGGCCGTCATCGGCTGGCTGGTTGGCTCTGCCCTGATTCGCAGGCGGCATGCCGACCAGTTGGTCGATTCCCAGAAACAGCAAAGCGCCGCCGAAGGGAAAGTCTCGGCTATGGAAGCGACCATCACACAGCTTCGCGCCGACACCGACAAAATGAGCGCCAAAGCCGACGAGGATTTCAAGGCGCTCCGCAGGGATTTGTCCAACGAACAGGCCGCTCGGGTAAAGGCCGAAACTGAACTCAAAGAAGCGGCCCAGCGCCTGGCCGAAGAACGTGCTCTGATTGAGCACGCTCAGAAAGATCTCAGTGATGCGTTCAAGGCACTGGCGGCGAACAGTCTGAGCGAGAATAACGAAGCGTTCTTGAGTTTAGCTCGGGTGACTTTCGAAAAGGTGCTTTCGGAAGCCAAAGGTGACCTCGGCGCGAAAGAAGAAGCTATCAAGGGGCTGATCAACCCTATCGCCGATTCGCTCAAGCTATTCGAGGAACATGTCCGCACTTTGGAGACCACCCGCCAACAGGCATACACCGGACTCGAAGAACACCTGAAATCGCTGACCGTCTCTCAGCAACAACTCCAGCGCGAGACGGGAAATCTGGTCACGGCTCTGCGCACGCCGCATGTCCGGGGCCGCTGGGGCGAGATGACATTGCGGCGGGTCGTTGAGCTGGCCGAAATGTCGGAGCATTGTGATTTCACCGAGCAAGTAACCTTTGAAGGCGAAGAGGGTCGTCTGCGACCTGATCTGATCGTGCACCTGCCGTCGGACCGTAATATCGTAATCGACGCCAAGGTCTCGCTCGACGCTTACTTGAGCGCCACCACGGCCGCGACCGACGAAGAACGCGAAACGTTTCTGGTCTCCCACGCCCGCCAGGTGCGGGCACATATGACAAAGTTGGGCGGGAAGGCATATTTCGAACAGCTTCAACCGGCGCCCGAGTTTGTGGTCATGTTTATTCCGGGCGAATCGTTTTTCGCCGAAGCCGCTCATCACGATCTCAAACTTATCGAAGACGGCATGCAGAATCGTGTGATTCCGGCATCGCCGACAACCCTGATTACATTGTTGCTGGCGGTTGCATTCGGTTGGCGACAGGAACAGATTGCGAAAAACGCTCAGGCGATCAGTGATCTTGGAAAAAAAATGCACGAGCGGATGCGGATTCTTGTCGAGCACATTTCGGAGATTGGCCGAGGACTTGAAAAGGCCACCGGCTCTTACAACAAAGCAGTCGGATCTATGGAAAGAGGCGTCCTGCCGGCCGCCCGTCAGTTCAAGGAACTGGGAGCTACCACGGGCGAAGAAATACCAACACTGCCATCTCTTGATTTTATCCCCCGCGCCTTGAATGTACCCGAGGGATTCGGGGACGACAGCCAGCCCTGACAGACGGGCAGGCAAGATTCTTGGATACCACTTTTCCGACAATCCCCCTCTTGCCAGTAGTTAGAAAAGATAATGAGTATAAGTT
>JBGOTX010000316.1:0-3442 GCA_041476705.1 Candidatus Zixiibacteriota bacterium | reverse complement strand
CGCCGATCCCGAATATAGGCGGCGAAAATCGAACCCTCGGGGTCCACGGCAATACCTTTCACTCGTGGATTGCGCTCCTTCAAAAAGCGGGCCGTGCCGGAAAAGGTACCGCCGGTCCCAATACCTGCGACAAAGTGGGTAATGCCACCGCCCGTATCTTCCCAAATCTCGGGGCCGGTCGACAGGTAGTGGGCCTCGACATTGTCCTGGCTGTCATATTGATCGACGTCGAAATATCCGTGCTTCTTCGCCAGGTTTCGGGCGACCATATAACAGCCGGCCGGATCATGGTGGCCGGCCTCGGCCGGAGTCACGATGACTTCGGCGCCGAAAGATTTGATAAGATCGATCTTCTCCTGGCTGGTTTTGTCCGGTGTAATCAATATGGCCTTTAAACCGAATACGCTGGCTACCATTGCCAGCGACGAACCGGTGTTGCCGGAGGTGTT
The DNA here is from genome assembly GCA_041476705.1 of Candidatus Zixiibacteriota bacterium. Lineage (GTDB taxonomy): Bacteria > Zixibacteria > MSB-5A5 > GN15 > FEB-12 > JACRAV01. The sequence goes on along the minus strand of JBGOTX010000316.1, from coordinate 2,993 downwards.
GTCGATAATAGTGTCGCCAACCTTCAGCGTGCCGGCATTGATCGCCTTGCGCACAATATGATACGCCATCCGGTCCTTCACCGATCCGGTGGGATTCTGAAACTCAAGTTTCACGGCCGCGAGGATTCCATCCGGAATTCCCGTGCGCAGACGCACCAACGGGGTGCGACCAATCAAGTCAAGGACACCATCGTAGACTCTCATACTTCTCCTTCAAGTTTGGGCAAAGATTATACAATCAGACATCCAAAGACAAGATTTTCTTTCGCCTGCGAATTTCGTTTTAAGTTGACACTCCGGGGTCGTCCGGGTATATGATCCCCGGTCGGGCCGGTCGGCAATTCGACGGTCGGGCAAAGTTATTATACGCGAGAATGATAGGAAAGAGGCATGATATGCGGCGGGTCGGATCGTTTCTGATACTCATGGGATTGCTACTGGCAGCGGGGTGTTCTGAGAAACAAAAAGCGGCGGCTCGGCTGGAAGCCCAGATGAAACAACAGTCAGCTGAAGACACAGCTGTTGCGGGCGAAGTCGGCGATACGGCAATTTCCACATCTCACGTATCTGCCGATGGCGCAAGTCGGAAAGCCGAGTCGCTGACCGGCGGAGCGCCGGATATGGCAAGAACGACCGTCTCCCAGCCCGTCGCCGTTTCCGACAGCGCTCTCACGATCACTTCGGGACAACCGGACACGGGCCGAGCCGCGGGGACTCCTCAGACCGCGCTGTCGGGCGAATCAGAGCTGGTCCCCGATGCCGGTGCCATTCCGGAAGAAGAAAAGTTAGGAGTAAGAGCTGGAACGCAATCCGGTCTTGCGGGCGGGTATGTGGTGCAGATTGCCAGCACGCCTGACCGGGCCTATGCCCAGAACCTTGCGGCTACTTTCGTTAGTCGTGGGTATACGGCGTATGTCACCAACGCCGAGGTAAAGAGCGCGACATATTTTCGGGTGAGAATCGGAAGATTCGCGACTCTTACGGAAGCCAGGCAGATTGTGGCTCAACTGTTACAGAAGTATGCTGTAGCCGGGTTCGTCACGCAGGTTCAATAAGACACGGGATTACCGAGTGACCGAGTGAAAGGCCCCGTGTGCCTTGTCTGTTTCTTCGTTCATCACCCGTCGATAAAACTCGCACTGATGACAATTCGGTGAGTTGGATATTCCCAAGCCACAATCACCTTTGTCCGTACCAGCTACCATCCAGCAAGCGCGACCGGCCGCCTTGCCGCCGTTGAGTCCATCGAACTTCATGGCCATATAAGCCGGGCACACGCCGAGGGTGTCCGACATCAGGCCGCCCTGTTCCCGCCCGCACATGCGGTATTCCCAGCAGTTGAGGCGGCGACGGGCAGGATTCACGGCTACTCCCCAACGACTCGCAGGACGGCGCTGAACTTGGGGTTGTGCTGAATTCGGGCCATTTCCTCAGCGGTGGCGATTTCCTTATAATTCTCGTACGCCTTCTTTGCTTCTTTGAAATCATCCTGGGCGAAATAGCAAAGCATCAGATACTCGTAGGTTTCCACGTTCTTTGGGTCGATTGAACGCGCATCCTTGAAATGTTTGATGGCCGCTTTGGGATTTCCCTGGGAGAACCGGGCCTGCCCGAGCCCCAGGTAAGCTTGAGTATTGCGGCGGTCAAATCTGAGCAGGGCTTCATAGTCGGCAATGGCGGCAATTTCCTCGCCGCGAGACAGGTACAGGTTCCCGCGTCCAAGCAGGGCCGGAACCGAAGTCTGGTTGGCCTCGACGGCATGATTGTATGCTTTCATGGCGTTGCTTGGGTCACCCGCCACTCGATAGATTTCGGCGGCTCGCAGAAAATCGTCGGAAGCTTCCGAGCGATGACCACTCTGGGATTTCGTTTGGCCGAGGCCCATATATGCGGCGGCATAGCTTGGTTTGGCCGCCACGGCCGCGTTCAATTCGTTTTCGGCAACGGTATAGTTTGATGCTCCCAGGGCATCCATACCGGCTTTATAGTGTTCTTCTTCAGGTGAGATAGACGGCTTCTCGGCGGTCTTGGCCGCCGCAAGCTGAACCGACAACGTAGACGCGTCGCCGGCGGCTACTTCGACTGTACCTCTGGCGCTCTGATACGCTTCTTTACTCACCAGATAGTCGTACCGACCCGGTTTCAGGTGAGTGTAGGTCATGTTCCCGGCGCCCACCACTTTACCATTGAGCGCCAGCGTAGCGCCCTCAACTCCGGCATTCAGTATTATCCGGCCATAAGGGTCAGCCACGATTCGCTCGGTATTCCCACTGTTGCTGTTGCGCTGTTGGACCACCTCGACGGTCCGGCCCGTCCGGACCGATGGTGCGGCTAATCTTTGATCCTGAGCAGGTGAGGTCTCGGGCACGCCGGTTTCGGGCTGAGTTTCGGCGGAAGCCATCGACTGAGACGGTTCAATGGCCGACGGAGCAAGAGTCATGGTGGAGATTTCGTTGGCCACTACAGTGGCGAAATTGGAGCCGACCACCCGGCCGCCTATCAAAAATTCAACTTTGTGCGAGCCGCTCTTAATGGGGTCGGTAACAAAGAATCCCAAGGCATTGGTTTGAACGGTTTGACCGGCGTCGGGCAAACGAACGGTGGCGCTCTGCCGGATGGGCTGGCCGTTCTGGTCGAGCACGAAGCCGACGATTCTCCCCTTGCCGGTGAAAGACGGGGTCAGAATCGAGGCCACGGCAAAGAGTACAACAACGGCGATCGGTGCGATAACGGCCAGGACGATTTTGGGGCTGAATCGCTTTTTGCGAAGTGCGTAGGGGCGATCGCAAATAACGATTTCGTCGTACTCTTTCAAATCCTGTTCGCCCACAACCTGGATCCAATTCTTGTAAAACCATGCCACGCCACGTATTCGCTTGGCCATCCGGGGCCTGTCCGTTGCCGGGTCGGTCGGTTGCGGCGCCATCGTATTTGCGGATGAGGGTCTGGCGGAAGACTCGACTTTCTTCAACAGGTCGAGTTTCTCGCGTTCG
>JBGOTX010000315.1:0-3452 GCA_041476705.1 Candidatus Zixiibacteriota bacterium | reverse complement strand
TGAAACAAAGAGCGATACTCCATCGATGCCAGGGCGCGACCGACCGATGTGCCCGTGTCGGGCAGCTGCATTATAAATACGCACAAGAGAATAATCGACGCTGCAAAGGCCAACGCCAATCGCCCCAGCTTGTTCTTCGTGCCAACATGTTCGTCGTCACCAGTATTGTCCCGGCCACCCTCCGGCAGAATAGCCAGCACTACCGCGCCGATCGTGAGCGCGAAGATGTTGATGACATGGCTGAGATACACCAGGACAGTCACGGCCCCCGACGCCAGGAGAACTTTCGCCGAGAACCGACCCTGCATCAGCAGGCGGGCCAGTGCTAACCCGCACAGCACGAGCGGTATTCCCATAACATACGGAATGAACCCATATTCAAAATGAAAAGTGAACACGAACAGAAACGAACAAAATGCCCATTCCCAATTGTGCGGATTGAATACTCTCATGAAGAACAGCGCGCTGAGAGGGATTGCAACCACACACAGCGACAGTACGATTCTAAGGGAGGCAAGAATTCCGAACAAATGGAGCAGGGGGTACATCACCAGATGAAACAGCATGTAGGGCGAACAGAACCATTGGACATGAAAATACTCCATTCTCGGATCAGCCGCGGGAAGGGTATGGAGAGTGGCGGCCAGAACATGATTCGGCAAATCCAGACCAGGCACATATTTTACAAACAGAATTGGTATTAGGTTAGCCAAGGTGAGGACCAGGTACAGCGGGATTGACGTGATATTGGGTTTTTGACTCATACGGCAATTACCTTTCAATCGTCAAAGTATGGCGGGATGTCCTACGCCCATTACAATAAGATCAACTTGATTTCGTCAATCTCATAGCCGCAAGGACAGGAATCCAGTCTTTTTATGAGCGATAATGGTATTAGAACGGGGATCTGTAGTGCTCTCCGGGCTTGCGCCGTGAGCGGTAATCCTGCTTACTACCCCCATGCGCGTCCTGTTTCTGGAAAATCATGACTCCTTTTCATGGAATGTGATCGACGCCCTGCCGGTCCAGCGGGACGACGTCAGTATCATATCGGGAAACCCGCCGCAAGCGATGGGCCACCCCATAAATGTTGCGGTTAGTTCGGCGACACTACAAGGATTCGACTGCCTCGTTATCGGCCCCGGACCGACCGACCCGATCCGGGCGGGAATTGTCGATATCGTGCGGCAGGCGGCGGAGATTCGACTGCCGACCTTTGGCGTTTGTCTCGGCCATCAGGCAATCGGGCTGGCTTTCGGGGCGCGCTTGATTCGCACCCTGCCCATGCACGGGAAGCAGTCATCAGTGGAGTTTGCACCAAGCCGGTTATTTCCGGGGATTAGCGGATGCCACACGGTCATGCGGTACCACTCGCTCTCTCTGGATGAAGTCGAATCTCCGCTCAAAGTCATCGCGCGGACCAGCGAAGGAATACCAATGGCAATCGAACACGAATCATTACCCATCGCCGGAGTTCAGTTTCACCCCGATTCGTACGCGACCGAAACAGGGAGAGCCATGATCGCGGCTTTCTTCGGGGCGATAGCATGAAATTATCCTCGCTTGAACATATGCCAAGTTTCGCCCTGTTGGGCCCGGGATTCGGCGATGGACAGTGTAATTTGCTAACCGATCTGACCGATACCACCTCCCGGCCGCAATTGATCTATGCGCCGTTCGAGTGTCCGGGAGATTCGCCGCGCCAACTCAAGGCCCGCGACATCAGGCCGATTCAGATCGAATTCGAGGCGACAGCTTTGGACGTAATGCCGTCACTTCGAGATACGGGGTACCACAAGGCGATTGAACGGATTCGCGCCGCGATCGCGGCCGGTGATGTCTATCAGGTCTGCTATACGGTGCGGGCGGACATTCCACGCGTGAGCGGAGCTGACTTATTGACTCTCCTTTGCCAAAACGGTGTGCCGCGATTTCTCGCCTGGGTGCGACTCCCCGACAGCGAGGAATTCGTTTCAGCTTCGCCCGAACTGTTTTTTGAGACCAGGGGGAATCTGGTTCACGCCGAGCCGATGAAAGGGACGGCGGGACAAAACGGCGCGCTGGAGCTTGAGTTGAGTGAAAAGGATAAGGCCGAACTGGCGATGATCACCGATTTACTGCGTAACGACCTGACCCCGGTCTGCCAACCGCGTTCGGTGCGCGTGCCGTGCGCGCGGCGAACGATCGAATTGCCCTATGCGGTGCAGACGGTCAGCGATGTCACGGGCGAACTGGCGGAAGGCATGACCCCGCTCGATGTTCTCTCCGCGCTTCATCCGGGGGGATCGGTGACCGGCGCGCCAAAACAGGCGGCCCTGCGGATGATCAGCGAATTGGAGCCAATGCCTCGCGGCGCGTACTGCGGCGCGCTTGGATTGTGGCGCGGTGATCGTTCTTTCTTTTCCCTGCTCATCAGAACCGCCGTGCGAACCTCCGTCGGCTGGACCTACGGTGTCGGCAGTGGGGTGGTGTATGACTCCAACGCGGACTCTGAATATAATGAGCTTCAGATCAAGCTGGAGGCGCTGGGACGGTTGTCGAGCGCCCCGTCCGACTGTCGCCGGATTTCGCAGGCCAGCCGGACAACACGATCCGGCACTTCTTGTTGATTTCATCGGCTAATCATCGTTAGATCAATTCGACAGCCGTCTGCACAGGAGCCGGCTTCATATATACATGGACACCACGGTCTTACTGATTTTCATTTTCGTCTACACCGGCATGATTCTGGGGCGTATCCCCGGTCTGGCGCTGGATCGCACCGGTGTCGCCCTGCTCGGCGCGATAGCGTTGATCGCGTTCGACCGCGTCACGCCGGAGGATGCGGTCAATGCCATCGATGTCGCCACGATGGCTTTGCTCTTCGGATTGATGGTGGTGTCGGCCCAGTTCCGGCTCGGCGGAGCATACACCCGAATCGTCCGGCATTTGACCGCGACCCGGTTATCTCCATGGCACATGCTGGGAGTTCTGGTGTTTGTGTCGGGATTGTTGTCGGCGGTTTTGGCCAACGATATTGTCGTGCTGGCGATGACGCCGGTTCTGATTGAGGCCTGCGCTCGCAAGGGGCTTGATCCTCTGCCGTTTCTGTTGGGCTTGGCGACCGGCGCCAATGTGGGGTCGGCGGCCACCTTGATCGGCAACCCGCAGAATATGCTGATCGGCCAAAAGCTCAATCTGTCGTTTGCCACCTACCTGTGGCAGGCGGGAATTCCCTCGCTCCTCGGAATGGCGGTAATATGGGGAGTGATCGGATGGATGTATCGCGGCCGCTGGCGGAAGCCCACTCATGCGGTGTTGGTGGACACGATGCCGTTCGACAGCTGGCAGACTACCAAGGCGACCCTCATTACCGTAGCGCTCATGGCGCTTTTTCTGTTTTCACCCTGGCCGCGTGACATTCTGGCGGTCACGGCCGCCGGTGTTCTGCTGGCCAGCCGTAAGCTGACCTC
>JBGOTX010000314.1:0-3463 GCA_041476705.1 Candidatus Zixiibacteriota bacterium | reverse complement strand
AGGCGGACCTCTACACTCGGCACACCGAGGGCTGTCAGTTGTGCCACATGGCGCTCAAAGTCGCCCTGAATGGCGAGCACGCCGACCCGGATGTTTTTGGGTATTTCCATTATCAGTTCAACACCTATCCGCGCTCACGGTGCCGGAATATACGGCAATAGAAGGGGGAGTCAATGAAGGGAAGAATGAACCGAAGAATTGTCGGTGCGAGTCGCGGGACCTGTTATTGGATCGTCAAAGAGACAGGCTGACCTTGAAAAACGTGGTTTTCTCCTGGGCTTGTGTAGGATCACTGCCGTAGCGCGAATAATCAAATCTAAGGTCGAGGCGTTCCCAGAGTCCCATCGAATCCGAGTCTTTCGATGAGTGGCCGCCGCCAGCCCGCAGTAATTGGTAGGCGCCGGCGAAGCTGAATCCACCGCCATAAGTAAAGAGGTTCACCTGCCTGACTACCGGCACCCATCTCCGGGCTTTTCGCCTTGAGGTACTTATAGGTGATACCGATTCCAATCCTGACACTGCGCTCAAAGCCGGCGGCTACAGTGAAATTCGAGGAGCGGTCCGAGTACTCTGCGGGGGTTCCGTCCCATCTCGCAAAACTGGGCCACCGCATCCTAAGTTGTGAAATTGCCGCGGATAGCGCCCAGCTTGATCCCGCCTTCTCTTTTTTACCAATCCATTTTCTTGGAATTCTCCCGCTAATGCTCAGGGCCGACACGCGAATTTCATCTGTGAGCTCTGGCAACAAGGCGGTCTGTATTGGAATCGTCACTGCAAGAGCCCGATTAAGGTGAAACACCCCCATGGCTCCCGGATTGTATAGCGCGGCTTCCTCATCGACGTTGGCGACGACACACCCTCCCATCCCATTCGCCCGGGCCGATTGCACGAGGTCATATGCGGTAATAGCCGCGTATGCTATGTTTGCAGAAGCAACTGTCGGGGAGAAAAGGCAGATACTGGTTGAAACAATTTTTGATAGTCGCCGCATCGTGGTCCCTTTCGTATCCGTTAGTGGTGCCATACGACGTGGTATATTGTTGTTCTATCAATCATGCTACAAGGACATTGTAATGTTGAAAGTATGCCAGCCGCTGGCGTAGCGATCATTGCCGGTGTAATTAGAAAAATCCGCCTTAATGTCAATTCGGTTTATCAACTCTGCCATACAGTTCGCGTTATTGGCATTGCCTCGCGGCATGAGCCACCGGTAAGCCGAGGCACGGCTGAACCCAAATCCGAAAGTATTCGCGCGGTGGTCTGCCAGGAACCCGCCGCTCATGTGTCCCATCCTAAGGAATGCCGCACCAAACAAGCCAAATTCGCCTCCCCAGTTTTCGATACGGTAGAGTAACTCCTGTTGCGGCCCAAGACCGCCTTGTTCTTCGGTTTCGCGCACCAATCGAAAGGACACCAGCTCGCCGCGGCGATTCCATTTCGAGAAGGCGATCGACTGGCCGGATCGACGGTACTCCAGACGTGAATCCCTGTAATAAAGACTCGGCCCGGTCACCTCTATTCCGCCCGCATTGCCCCGGACATAGGCAAACGCCACAATAAAGCTGAGCCCAGACGTGTTCGCGGTCGAAACGATGGTGCGCGGACTGCTCGAAACATGCATCAGGTCGGCGTCGCCGTAAAATCCCCAATCGTGGGCTTTGCCATTCTCATGGTAGAGATCATCATAATATGTCGGGATTCCGACCTTGAGCTTCTTGTAACTGTACCCAACACCCAACCGGACAAAGTAGTCAATTGCGAATCCCAGCGAATGGTTACGCGAATACTGATCCAATCTCAGTGTCGACTGTGAATAGGCGGCGGCGATGGACATGTGCGGTAAGTGCCGATGCCCCGGGAAAAGCGCTATCGTCGAGACCCCCGCGCCCAGGCTCCACGATCCGATTCTATTACCCGGGTGCCCTTCCAAAAGCTCGCTCGCTGAGGGGATAGTGACAGATACAAACTTGTCCAGGTGGAAAACCGCCAAGGCCCCCGGATTGTACAGCGCCGATTGTTCGTCGACGATCGTCGTTACACAACCGCCCATTCCGTTGGCCTTTGCTGAGTTGATGAGCATTTCAGCGGGCCCCAGAAAAGGTTCGGCAAAACATGGTCGAATCAGGGCAACCGCGAATAAGATAACTGCGACAGTAGCAGTGCGAAGATACATGGATACACCTCGATAGTTTAGTGTGTTGCGATCAACATACCGATCATCGTCAATTTTGTCAATACAAATTAAACTATGCGTGGTGCACAACCGCTTTTCAACCTGGTGTCAGGTGCTCCCACCTGAGACGCTTTCCCATGATGCTTGTCAGGACCCGAAAGTTCACCGACCTACAAAGACAGCGCTTCCTGCCCCAGTGCCGCAACCGGGTCCGGGAGAGGTGGCATGGCATCATAGGTGCGGTTGTTGAGCGTGCGACCGGCCGCTTTCTTATTCACGCCACCCCACTGTTTGAAAAAGAAATGGACGTTTTGCGCACGGCATTGCTTACGGATCAATTCCACCCACTCGCGTTTCATCGGTCGAGCGCCGGGGCCGGATTCGCCGCCGACAATAGCCCAGTCGATGTCATGCAAATCAAGATCCACCAAGGGCCCGATCAGCGGTTCAAGCGATAGGAATTTGACCGCCGCGCCGATCTTGCGAAGGTCGTTAATCCGGAAGTTGTACGGTTGTGACTCGACTGTTACCCCCATCCAGACATTGGGCGGCCAGTCGAGTTTGTTGGCGGCCCGGACCATCTGCTTGGAGCGCTTGGTGAGGATTTGGAAGACATGATGCGAAGCACGGTGCATGACATCGAATATTTGCTCGACATACGAAAACGGCACTTGGGGGTGAAACAGGTCGGACATCGAGTTGACGAAAATAATCTGCGGCTTGCGCCACCGGAGCGGGGCCTCAAGCTCCGACGGATGCAGGGTGACCTCGAACCCGTTCCGGTATTTGTGCACCCCCATTGCCTGGAGCCGCTTGGCCATCCGATCGGCGTAGCAGTGGTCACACCCCGGCGATACCGCAGAACACCCGGTGACGGGGTTCCAGGTTGATTGGGTCCATTCGATGCGGGCGGTTCGCATGGAGGAAGGAACAAATATTGATGGCAATAGGAGAATCACATTGTGAATCGCCGATTGGGCCAAAGAGAAATGTCCTTTTGCTGAAAGTATAAATTGACAGTTTCGCCGACGTTGATACGGTTGTATACTATGAAGTCGGCCTAATGTTTGATCTTATACCGGGGAGAAGTTGCTAGTGGAAAAGCGATACCAGATCTTCTTGAGTTCGACTTACGACGACCTTCAAGAGGAGCGCCAGAGAGCCATTCAGGCCATACTCGAGTTAAATCATATCCCCGTCGGAATGGAGTTCTTTCCTGCGTCAGATGATTCCGCGTGGGAAGTCATTAAGCGGGTCATCGAAGTATCCGATTACTACCTAGTCATTATT
>JBGOTX010000313.1:0-3464 GCA_041476705.1 Candidatus Zixiibacteriota bacterium | reverse complement strand
CTTCGTCGACATTGCGATTGAGTTCGAATTCAATCGTGATCGACGAGCCCTGTTCCTGGCTCGAAGAGGTGATGGTCTTGACGCCTTCAATGGTGGAAAGTTGTTCTTCGAGAACATCAGTAATTTCGGTTTCGATGACGCTGGGGCTGGCGCCGCGATAAAAGGTAGTGATTGACACAATCGGCGGGTCGATATTGGGGTACTCGCGAACGGGAAGCCGGGTGTACGCGACCAGACCGAAGAGCATGATCACCAAGCTCATGACGGTGGCGAGGACCGGTCGACTTATGGAGATCTCAGACAACTTCACGACTTGGCCCCCGCCGGCCCGCCGGATGCAACCGGCATGACTTTGGCCCCCTCGTATAGTTTCTGGTGACCGGCGCGAACGACCCGCATTCCGGCCGCCAGACCTTTGGTCACTTCGACGGTGCCGCTTTGACGCGAGCCGAGCACGATGGGTGTGCGCGAGACACTGCTGTCAGGTTTGACCACGAACACAAAGGCCTGATTTCCCTCGGCGAATACCGCTTCGTCGGGAATGGTCAGCGAATTCGGCCGCTCGCTCAACATGGCCGACACATTGGCCGACATTCCGGGGCGAAGCTTTCGATCTTTGTTATCGACGCGGGCGATGATTTGTACGGTGCGAGTGGCGTTGTCCACCACGGGGTCGATCACGTCGATGACGCCGACCAATTCATACCCTGGATAGGCGGGGGTTGAGACAGTCACGGTGGAGCCGCGATGGAGCAGGGGAAAGATCTTTTCCGGAGCGGCGAAGGCGATTTTGAGCCGATTTATCTGAGCCAGCGAGGTAATCGGATCGCCGGCCCGTAGAAATGCGCCCGGACTGACGCGACGCGACCCCAAAATTCCCGAAAACGGCGCGCTGATCCGTGTTTTGTTCAATCGCGCCTGCGCGAGGTCAAGTTGTGCCTGGGCCACCTTGAGCGCCGCAGTAGCGTTGTCCAAGTCCTGCTTTGTTCCGGCGCCGGCATCGACAATCTGTTTTGTCCGATCGAACGTTATTTTGGTCTGATCGCGGGTTGCTTCGGCGCTCGCCACGGCGGCGCGGGTCAATTGATCGTCAAGCTGGGCAATCAGCGACCCTTGTTCTATGCCCTGACCTTCGGCAAACGGAAGGCCGGTAACGATGGCGTCGATTTCAGAAACGACCGTAATGGCTTCGGCGGCCTGAACCGAGCCAACGGCTTCGAACTTGTCGGCGACTGTCACCTGACTGACGTCAGACACTTCGACCGGAGTGGGGGGAGGCGTAAATCCGGCCCCCTGTTTGGTCGTACAGCTGGCTATTAGCAAGCCGATCAGCGCCGCGCTTGCGGCCCAACGCAATGAATCTATTCGTACCGGCAAGATCAGTTCCTCCTCATGCCTTTGATTCTCTATTAATCAACACCGCGCGATCAGGCGGATATACATGACACTTGAAACGAAACGACGCGTTCAATGTTCCATGTTTCTATAATATACGCGGCGATCGGGCATGCGCCTATCACTTTTGCGCAGTAGCCGGGCCATGGCACGGCTGGAGCAGGCGTATCGCCGGAAACATTCCGTCACTCCACTGTTGGCTCTGCTCAGGTAAAAGCCGAACCCGAAGTCATTCATCAATTTCGCTTGACACCAAGACCCCGCAGATGCTGAATACACGTTCCGGCGGGTCGTGACAAGCTCGCCAGAACCACGCGATGAATGAAAAATCGTTGATACGCACGATCGATCTATGCCGGATCTACCGGCGGGGGCAGTACGAAGTCCGCGCGGTCGACTCGGTCTCGCTGTCTTTTGCGCGCGGCGAGTTTGCGGGGGTGGTTGGATCATCGGGGTCGGGTAAATCGACTCTGCTCAATTTGCTGGCCGGTTTGGATACCCCCACCGGCGGAGAGATCGAAATCGACGGGGTCTCTCTGCAGTCACGTTCGCGGCGGGAGTTGTCCGGCTACCGGGCGCATCGAGTGGGGATTGTTTTTCAGTCGTTCAACCTGATTGCCCACTACACGGCGCTTCAGAATGTCGAAGCCGCCCTCCTGTTCAACAACACGCCGCACCAGGAGCGGCGACGGCGGGCCACAGCCATACTCGAACAACTTGGCCTGGCCGACCGCATGAGCCACCGTCCATCCGACCTCTCCGGCGGCGAACAACAACGGGTGGCGCTGGCGCGGGCGATTGTCAAACAGCCGGAAATCCTCTTTGCCGATGAACCAACCGGGAACCTCGACGAAGCCAACGCCCGACAAATAGTCGAACTCCTCGCCGAGTTGAATCGCGCCGGATTGACGGTGGTTATGATCACGCACAACCTTGAACTGGCGAGGCGGCACACCAACCGGATCGTGCGGATGCATTACGGCAAGGTTATTGAGGACAGCGCTTCGGGGGGGCAGATATCGTGACGTTTCGCGATCTGATAGCCATCTCCGGCGGGAATCTCTGGCGGATGAAACTCCGCACCTTTCTCACGACTTCAGGGGTGGTGATAGCTATCGCGGCGTTTGTGTCGATGCTATCATTCGGCGCCGGCAATCAGCAATTGATCACCGACCAGTTCAACGATCTGGGGCTGTTCAACACGATGCAGGTATATCCGAGAGATTCTTCCGAGGTCAAGGATACCCTGCCGCATCCGCCACTCGATGACAAAACCATCGACACCCTGGCCAAAATTCCGGGAGTGAATCTGGTTTTTCCCTACGATGCCTTCGCGGTGTGGGTGACCTGCGGCGATTCGACCGTCAAGACAAAAGCTCAGGCGCTGTCGGTATCGGCGACGAGGATAAAGATTTTTTCGCGAATCGAGTCGGGGGCAATGTTCGCGTCGGATACTTCTAAAGGGGTGTTGATCACCGGCGAGTTCGCAAAGAAGCTCGGAATCGATTCGGCCAAGAAACTGGTTGGTGACACGATTATCATTGCGGTCAAAGTTTCGACGCTCGACAGCGGGCTGGCGCATCTGCTCGAAGATCGGGGAGAGCGGATACAGGACCGCTTGAAAAAAATCCATTTCGATTCATTGCTCCACACTGCCTATCGTCAAAAGGTTCTGAGCACCGAAGGGAATGCGGCCCTGCGACGGTTTATCAACGGATATTTGAATGCCCGCACCACGGTGGCCGATACGTTTGTGATCGCGGGCGTGCTCAAGGAGGGAAAGGCGCGCCGGCTTCCGGTGGAGTCGATCATTATTCCGGCGGCGCGGGCGCGACGGTTCACCAATGCCGGATTTACCGGCGAAATGACCGATATGATAAGTTTGGTTGCAGGCGGACGATTACTCCCCTCGCCCGAAGACACCAACTCGCGCACCTATCCGCAAGTCACGCTCGATCTCGATCCCGCTGTTTTGCATGCGACCATCCGCAAGCAGGTCGAAAGCATGGGGTACCGGACGTTCAGCTATGCCGAGCAGTTTGAGGAAATTCAGAAGTTCTTTTTCTATT
>JBGOTX010000312.1:0-3467 GCA_041476705.1 Candidatus Zixiibacteriota bacterium | reverse complement strand
GGATTAATACCAAAGCGGCGTCCGAGTATCCCGGCGTTTGCGCGATTGCGATCGGTGCCGATCTGCCGACCCCATTCGGCGTTCTTCCGGTTTCCCCTGATGAGACTGCTATGGCGGTTGATAAAGTTCGGTTCATCGGCGAGATCGTGGCGGCGGTGGCGGCTGAAACCGAGGGAATCGCGCGCGAAGCGGTCAAACTCATTCGGGTCGAGTATGAACTACTCAAGCCGTTTCTGACCCCTGCCGAATCGTTGCAACCGAGTTCTCCGGACGAACAGATTCATCCGCACGGCAAAGACGGCACCAACATTCACAAAGTTGCGCAGTTGAGCTTCAACGATCCCCGCGCCGGGCTGGCGTCATCGCCTCATGCGGTTTCGGGACATTTCCGTTTCGCCGGAGTCAATCACGCATTTACGGAGCCGCACGCTACCGTTGCCGTGTGGAATGCCGACGACAGTGTGACCGTTATTTCGGCCACGCAGGTCCCGCACTATCTGCACCGGGCGTTGTCGAAAGTTCTCGGCCTGCCGATGCACCGCGTTCAGGTGAAAAAACCGGCGTTGGGGGGCGGATTCGGTGGCAAGTCCGATCCGTTTCCGCATGAAATGATTACGGCGTATCTGGCGATGAAGACGCATCGTCCGGTCAAGTGTGTCTTTTCGCGCGAGGAAGTGTTTCTGAACAACCACGGCCGTCACCCCACTGAACTCGACCTGTCTGTGGGATGCGACAACGAGGGCAAACTGATCGCGCTCGAAGCGGATATTGTGATCGACGGTGGCCATGCCGGGAGTTTCGGCGTGGTCACGACCTATTACAACGGCGTCCTCTTGCAGGGACCGTACCGAATAGACAAATTTGGTTTCCGCACGCGCCGGGTGTACACGAATAAGCCGCAGTGTGGGGCGATGCGCGGTCACGGGGCGGTCAATCCGAGGTACGCCATGGAAACCGCACTCGACATGCTGGCGTGCAAGCTCAAGATTGATCCGTGCGATCTTCGTGACCGAAACTTTCTGCCCGCCAATACCCTGACGGTTGGCCAACTGCGGATCACCAGCAACGGCGTGCGGGATTGTCTCAAAGCGGTGCGGACAAAGTCGGAGTGGGACAAGCGTCGCGGTAAACTTCCCCCCAACCGCGGACTGGGCGTGGCGTGCGGATTTTACATCAGCGGTAGCGCCCTGCCGATTATCTGGAATCAGTACCCGCAGACGGTGGTGCATGCCAAACTGGATTTCGATGGCCGCGTGGTGGTGTTCAGCGGCGCGAGCGATATCGGTCAGGGAAGCGACACGATCCTGGTGCAGATTACCGCCGAAGTGCTGGGAATTCCGATGCACCGCATTCAGGTTGAAACCGCCGACACCCGCCTGACCCCGGTTGATCTCGGCAGTTATTCCAGTCGGGTAACCTTTATGGTCGGGAATGCCTGCAAAGCGGCGGCGGAAAAAGTGCGCGACGAAATCGCCAAAGCAATAGCCAGGGCAAAAGGATGCACAGCCGAGAGTTTGCAGTTTGCCGATTCGCGCGTGACCACCCCAGATAGCAAGGTCAATCTCAGTTGGGATGAAGCGGTGGAGATTGCGCTGGCCGGACGCGGCGCATTTGTCGAGTCAGGGCATTACAACTCGCCCAAGATGGGCGGCGATTTCAAAGGATCGGGGGCCGGTCTCAGCCCTGCGTACAGTTTCGGCGCGTTTATCAGTGAGGTCGAAGTCAACCCGCGTACCGGTCACGTTCGGGTCGTCAAAGTCTGGGGCGCGCACGACTGCGGCCGGGCGCTCAATCCGCTGGCGGTCGAAGGTCAGATCGAAGGGTGTATCCACATGGGATTAGGGCAGACGGTGTCGGAGCAGATGGTGTACGACCAGGGAAGACTCGTCAACGCCAACTTTATCGACTACCATGTCCCCACGGCGCTCGATACGCCACAGATGGATGTGACCATTATCGAATCGCACGACGGCGAGGGTCCATTCGGAGCCAAAGAAGCGGGCGAGGGTCCGATTCACCCGGTTCTGCCGTCGATCGGGAATGCCGTTTTCGACGCGGTCGGCGTGCGCATGTTCGAACTTCCCATCACGCCCGACAAAGTGCTGGCGGCCTTGCAGGAAAAGGAATCATCGCGTGGCTGAGCAATCGTATTCCAGGCCGACCACGGTCGATGAAGCGCTGGCCCGTCTGCGCGAAGCGAACGGCGAGAGTCTGTTGCTGGCCGGCGGAACCGACGTACAGTTGCATCGCAAACAGGCCCTCGAGCTGTGCGCGCACCTGATCGATCTGACCGGGATACCTTCCCTGCGTCGTATCACCGCCAAGCCGGACCGGTTTGAGATCGGCGCGATGACCACGCTTGACGACCTTGCCCGATCGAAAGAAGCCGAATCCTGGTGTCCGATGATTTCCGCCGCCGCTCGTGCGGTCGCCTCGCCGACGATCCGATACACGGCCACGGTCGGTGGGAATCTCTTGGTGAGTAACCGGTGCACATTTTATAACCAATCCAAACTGTGGCGCGAGTCGGCCGGATCATGTCTGCGTGAAACCGGCCCAACCTGCCTTGCCACCGGCGGCACCGATAAATGCTATGCGCGAAACGTGTCCGACCTCGCCCCAGCGTTGATCGTGTTAAATGGCAGCGTGGAGATTCGCGACATACAGGGAGATCGCACCGTGCCGTTGTCCGATCTGTATCTCCCCGATGGCATACGCGGTCATGATCTGATCGGAAGCGGAGGTATCGTTACCGCCGTTCACCTGTCACTCAAGCCGGTGCGATGGTACTATCGTAAACTCCGACAACGCGAGAGTATCGATTTCAGTTCGCTGACTGTCGCCGGGGCGCTTGATTCGGCCGGTTGCGCCCATATCTGTATCAACGGTATATCCATGTCGCCGGTGGTGATAGAGTCCCGACTGAACTCTACAAAATTGTCCGATATGCAATTATTGGCGAGGCGCACCTGCAAGACCGTTGATAACGACATTCTACCGCTGAAATACCGCCGACAAATGATCGATGTCTTTCTGGAGGAACTGTGGCAGAGTTTCACCGCGAAATAGCAGTAATTGTGGCTGATCACGGCGCTTGTGTGGAATGCGAAGTACGAGCATGAACGATATCGCGAAAATAGTAGAGAGTTGGAAGCGGTCGCAAAAATCGCGAACCCCGGCGGTGCTCGCGACAGTTGTCAGAGTGAGCGGCTCGCATTACCGTCGACCCGGAGCAAGAATGCTCGCTGTTCTGTCGGAATCAGTTGTTGGTAGTGTCTCAGGCGGGTGTCTCGAATCCGATGTCATGGAGCGTGCCTCGCAGGTAATCCGCACAGGTAAGCCATGCCTGATACATTATGATACGACCACCGAGTCCGATCTGCTTTTCGGCACCGGTATGGGGTGCGGCGGAGAAGTTGACATTTTGATCGAGCCGACCAACAGTCCCGCGGTCGTGCGGCTGATGG
>JBGOTX010000311.1:0-3479 GCA_041476705.1 Candidatus Zixiibacteriota bacterium | reverse complement strand
GCGGCATCAAAGGTGACATCAATATCCTTCGACGAGCTGGCCGGGATAGTCCCGGAGGAAGGATTGGCGGCCAGCCACGACACGCTGGCCAACGATAGAGAATACGCCAGCGCATTGTAGAGCATTGGGCCGGCATCGTAATTGTTGATATTGAGATATTCCCAAGTCATTCCGGTAGCGATGACCCGGCCATTTCCATAGGCGTACTCAGCAGTGGTAGGCACGTTGCTGGCGTCGGTTACCGTAATGATCTCGGCATTGGCCGGTAGATTGGAAAGATAGCAGTGATTGGCCCAGTTGCCGTGCAATACGGCAGGCAATCCGGCCACGATGGGGTGACCAGGCGAAACAACCCGATTCGTGAGTTCCATATTGCCAAACAGGACGCTCACGCCATTGACGATGCCTACATTGTCGCCCTGGGTCGCAAGTTGATATTGCACGATGCCGCCGGCGGCCGCGAAGCTCTCGAATTTCGCGACGTTTGCGGAAATCTGGCTATAATAGCCGGGGTCCTGGTCGCCCACTGTGATTACAATGTCAAATGGAGAAAAATCGGTTGAGGCAATCTGGCCGGAATTGATAACGGTTGGGGTAATACCAAAGTTGGTCGATATGAACGAGCCCATGTCCACTCCCCAGGCGAAATAATTCTGTATGACCAGAATCGGTGTGCCTGAAGCCGCTCCCGCCGGACTGGTCGAGACAATTGGTCGCTCGTTATGCAACCGATCAGCGCCTTGCCTCAGCGAGCTTGGGGACTGGCCCATCGCAGGGGCACTACCGCCATCAGTCAACACATTACCGAGCGGGCTCCACGGAGGGGTAATCGCCTTTGAAGCCGTAGCCGCGCTCTTTGTCTCCAAACTCCAGGTAAGATCGGATGCCCCCAGATTTTTGATGGTGAGAGTCCGGTGCGCTTTGGTGCCGGTGAATAAGCTTGCGTCGAGTGAATCAGGTGTTACGCTGATGTCAGGTTGCCCCACGACCTTTGTTGCGCCGGAGAAAAAAAGTCCGAGCGCAATCGTCATGGCGATTGTCGTTTTCATAGAATTACCTCTTTCGTCCAGTGCCTTCTCAGGCAATTGTGCAATCGAAAAGTGCGCACTGAGCGCAGACCGTTACCGAGAGGTAGCTACACGTTTGTCGGATTGCGGTAAGATTCTTTTGACGGCTCAATTGATGCTGTAAGTTCCTGCCGACCGGCAGGAGAATCCTACATGCAGACGGACTGGTTAGTCAGTCATGCGTCGACGGAGTAAACCGGTCAGTGTCGATAGCCCTCCCGCGAATTGAATTATCCACACTTTCTTAGTTATATATGACAGAAGACTCCCTTTTTGTCAAGCGGATTGTGAAAACCGTGGCGTGTGACGAGTTCTTTGGAACCCACATCAAAGCCCCAGTTCGGGTCGCCCTTTCTCCCTCGTAGTGCGTTATGATACAAGATGTTGTGATGGTATCCCCGGGAATGTGTCCACATCATAAAATGCGGAATACCACATCACTTCTCTGATGGCCGTACTGCCTTCAGAAACCAGTTGGAATGTGGATACACTAAGACTATCTTTGTATAATGGAAAACGATCAATTTCAAGACGCCCGCGATGGTAACCGAGGAACCGGTGAGTGAGCACGAGGCCGACAACGATCTGACGAAAACCCACGCCATTCTGACCCAGGGGTCGGTGGTGTCGCACTATCGGATAATCGAGAAGATCGGCGCCGGTGGGATGGGAGAAGTGTACCTGGCCGATGACACAAAGCTTGGTCGTCGTGTGGCGCTCAAGTTCTTGCCCGCTCATTTGGCACAGGATTCCGATGTCCGCGCCCGATTCACTCGCGAGGCGCAAGCGGCGGCCAAACTGGACCATCCCAATATTGTCACGATCCACGAAGTCGGTGAATTCAACGGTCGACCGTTTTTCGCCATGCAATACGTCGACGGAAAGACCTTGCAACAGCATTGCCAGGAGGAGTCTCTGTCCGTTGAAAAGATAGTCAATCTGGTTTCTCAGATATCCGAAGGGCTGGCCAGGGCGCATGCGGCCGGCGTGACCCACCGTGATATCAAGTCGGCCAACATCATTGTAGATAAAGAACTTCGCCCGAAAATTCTGGATTTCGGTCTGGCGACGGTGCAGGGCGGCGAGATGCTCACCAAAGCCGGGTCCACTCTCGGTACCGTCGCTTACATGTCGCCTGAGCAAGCGCAAGGTCGTGAAGTCGACCATCGTTCGGACCTGTTTTCCCTTGGCATAGTTATGTATGAGCTTATCGCCGGTCGTACGCCGTTCAAACGAAGCAATGATGCTGCAACGCTCCATGCGATTGTCAGCGAATCTCCCGAGCCGCTGGCGCGGTACAAATCCGATGTGTCGCCGGAACTTCAGCGTATAGTAGCCAAGAGTCTGGCCAAGAATCCCGCCGAGAGGTACCAGTCTGCAGCGGACCTCGCGGCCGATCTGCGTGCCATTGGGCGGTCGCTCGATTCAGGAGAGCACACATCTACCGGCCGGGCGGCGGTATCACGGCCATCTATCGCCGTCTTGCCCTTCACGAACATGAGCGCCGATCCGGAGAATGAGTATTTTTCCGACGGGCTCACGGAAGAACTGCTCAATGTGCTGGCCAAGAATCCAGAACTAAAAGTAACAGGCCGAACCTCTTCGTTTGCATTTAAGGGAAAGCAGGAGGACCTGCGCGAGATAGGCAAAAAACTTGGGGTAGGGACACTCTTGGAAGGGAGTGTGCGCAGAGCCGGCAATCGCGTTCGAATCACGGCTCAGCTGGTCAGCGTGACCGACGGATTTCATCTCTGGTCGGAGACGTATGATCGGGTGCTGGATGATATTTTCGCGGTGCAGGATGAGATAGCGAAGGCGGTGGCGACAGCCATGCACGTCACGCTATTCGGCCAGCCGGCAAACAAGAAAGCCGTCAATCCCGAAAGTTATGCTCTGGTTCT
This sequence comes from Candidatus Zixiibacteriota bacterium, assembly GCA_041476705.1. Classification (GTDB taxonomy): domain Bacteria; phylum Zixibacteria; class MSB-5A5; order GN15; family FEB-12; genus JACRAV01. The sequence goes on along the minus strand of JBGOTX010000311.1, from coordinate 511 downwards.
TCGTGCCCAGCAATCGGCTGTGCAAATGACAAAATCAGGTTTGGGGGTAGCGGTCAATCTGTACCAAAAGGCGATTGACCTGGATCCAGACAATGCGCGAGCCTGGGCCGGCCTGGCGATGACCCTTGCCGTGCAAACCGTCTACGGTCATGCCGACTACAGTGATGCATATACCCGGGCAAAAGAAGCGGCAGAGAAAGGGCTGGCGCTGGATGACGCTTTGCCTGACGCGCATCACGCGATGGGTTTCATACATGGGGCGCTCGAGCAGCGTTTCGAGGAACGCGGTATCGCGTATCGCAAGGCATACGCGCTGGCGCCGAATGACAGCCGCATTGTCAGCAGTTTGTCGATGTTTGAAGGGCTCTTAGGCCACTTCGATGAAGCGCTTCGACTATCGAAACTGGCAATTGAACTTGACCCGCTAAATCCATCGGCGCGTTTTGAACGCGGGAAGATTTTAGCGTGGGCAGATCGATTGGATGAAGCACGTGAGGCGTTTCACAAAGCG
>JBGOTX010000310.1:0-3479 GCA_041476705.1 Candidatus Zixiibacteriota bacterium | reverse complement strand
CCGTTCACAGGTGGAGCTTTGCTCGGTGATCGCGTGCGCATGAACGAATTCCCCACCGACGGCCGAATCTATTTCCGCTCCATGGCCACCCGCGGGGCGACCGGCGGACTGTCGGCGGCCAGCGACGATGTCGCGCTGGTGTACGATGCCTTCGGTTTTGACATCACGATCATGGAAACTGTAGGTGTGGGACAGGTGGAATTGGATATTGTCGATACTTGCGACACGGTTGTCGTAGTGATAGTGCCGGAATCGGGTGATGCGGTACAGACGATGAAAGCGGGGCTGATGGAAATAGCCGACGTGTTCTGCGTGAACAAGTCCGACCGCCCCGGCTCGGAGCGGATCGCCGCGGAAATATCGCAGACGCTCGGGATGAGAAAGAAGATCGAAGGGGGCTGGTCGGTGCCGGTGGTCCCGACCGAGGCAACCAGCCGCAAGAACGTGGATTTACTGCGTCAGCGGATCGGCGAGCATCTGGCGTTCATCAAGAGCACTGGCCAGTTCGAGCGGCATCGCCGCGAACAACTCAAGAAGACCATTCTGCACCATCTCAAGAATCGGTTTCAGGAAGAATTCTTGGACTTTGTCGGCGCGAGAACCGAATTCGACCGGCTGATCGATGACATCCTTTCCGGCCGCACCGATCCATACAGCTCCAGCGACGAGTTGTACGCCAAATTCGCCAATCACTGAATTCGATCATGTCCCGGCATTCCTCCTGAGCCAGGGGAGTGTTGAAATAGTCCCGGAATCCGTCGTTGCGAGGAGCGACGTCTTCGGCGCGACGAAGCAATCTCGTTTTGTGGTCTATACTTGGACAGGAAACGAGATTGCTTCGCGTAGTTTATCCTGAGCGGAGACGAAGGACTCGCAACGACAGACCTACAAGATTCTTCAACACACCACTTATCCAAAGGTCTGCCTCGGCGGCTTGAACCTGTTGCCGCTCCGATTGTTGTATGAGGTAGTGTCAGTCAGGTAACTTCATCATATCGTACGAAATCGGCGGCTTGCGCCAGCCCGGTGAATGTTGTATAGTGAAGTTTGACATAGAGTTGGAGTTGTAGAAATGTTCTCAAAGAAATTCCTGGAAGCGCTCAAAACCCGGCTGACTTCGTGGAATAAGGACGCGGCCAAATACCGTGGCAAGAAATCCATGCCCCGGTTTTTTACCGTGTCCAGTGTCGATATCGACGAACTCTACACCCCCGACAATGTCAAAGGGTCCGACCAGGAGGCGTACTACTGGAACCAAATCTGACTTCCCGGCGAGTACCCGTACACGCGGGGCGTCCACCACACCCTGTACCGCACCAAACTTTGGACCATGCGTCAGTTTGCCGGCATGGGAAATCCCAGGCAGACCAACGAACGGTTCAAATACATCCTCGCCAGCGGGGGGACTGGTCTTTCGACCGCCTTTGACCTGCCGACCTTGATGGGGTACGACTCCGACCATCCGCGCTCATTGGGCGAGGTCGGCAAGTGCGGCGTGGCGGTCGATACGCTGGCCGATATGGAGATCATTTTCGACGGGATCGATCTCGGCAAAGTGTCGACTTCGATGACGATCAACTCCCCCGCCTCGATTCTGCTGGCGATGTATCTGGCGGTCGCCGACAAGCAGAAGGTGCCGTATTCAAAAGTCACCGGTACGCTTCAAAATGACATCCTCAAAGAATACATCGCGCAGAAAGAATTCATCTTCCCGCCGGTGCCATCGATACGCCTGATCACCGACATGATGGATTTCTGTACCAAGCATGTCCCGCAGTGGAATACCATTTCCATCTCCGGCTATCATATCCGCGAGGCGGGTGCAACGGCGGTGCAGGAACTGGCTTTCACGCTGGCCGATGGGTTCCAATATATCGAGTCGGCGATTGAGGCCGGGCAGAATGTCGATGACTTCGCCCCCCGGCTGTCGTATTTCTTCAACGCCCATTCCGATTTCTTCGAAGAGATAGCCAAATACCGGGCGGCCCGGCGGATTTACGCCAAGCGGATGCGGCACAAATACGGCGCGAAAAATCCGCGCTCGTGGATGCTAAGGTTTCACACTCAGACAGCCGGATGCTCGCTGACCGCCCAACAGCCGGAGAATAATATCGTCCGCACGGCCATTCAGGCGCTTTCGGGCGTCTTGGGCGGGACGCAGTCGCTGCATACCAATTCGATGGATGAAACGCTCGCCCTCCCGTCGGAAAAAGCGGCGCTGATCGCGCTTCGCACCCAGCAGGTGATCGCGTATGAAACCGGCGTGGCAAATACCGTTGATCCGCTGGCCGGATCGTACTTTGTGGAAGCGCTGACCGACAAAATGGAAGCTGAAGCCGAAGAAATCTTTTCAGAAATCGAACGGCGCGGCGGCGTGCTGAAATGTATCGATGATGGCTGGTTCCAGCGCGAGGTGGCCAAGTCGGCCTATCGGCACCAGCAGGAACTGGAGAGCAAGGACCGGATTATTGTCGGCGTGAATGAGTTCGTGCTCGAAGACGAGAAGGTGGAAATCCCGGTGCTCAAGATCGACCCGTCGGTCGAGCGGGACCAGGTGGCGTTCTTGCGCAAAGTGAAAGCGGAGCGCGACAACGGCAAGGTGCAGGTAGCGCTGGACAAACTTCGCACGGTGGCTGAAGGCAAGGGGAACACCTTTGAGGCGATTTTGGCGGCCGTGAAAGTGTATGCCACGGTGGGCGAAATGTGCGACGTCCTGCGCGAATGCTGGGGTGAGCACGTGGAATCCAAGAGCGCGATGCAGGTTTGAGGATATCTTGGAGCCGGCTATTGAATGGCAGGATGGCGTTGTTTGTCACCCCCGCGAAGGCGGGCGGGTATTATGTGTCACCCCCGCGAAGGCGGGGGTCCAGAGAGATTTAGTTTGTGTACTATGTATACATTTTGGCCAGAGAACGAAATGGTACGCTCTACATTGGCATGACCAATGATCTTGTGCGACGTGTGTGGGAACACCGACAGGGTCTGCTTGACGGATTTACCAAGAGGTACGAGGTTCACACGCTGGTTTACTTTGAACAAACGGAGAATGTCGGTGCCGCGATCACGCGAGAGAAGCAATTGAAGAAATGGAACCGCAAGTGGAAGTTGCGGCTGATTGAAGAAGTGAATCCGGCGTGGATCGACCTGTATGATCGACTCGTGTTGCAGAATGGGGAAAACAAGGGATAAGACTGGATTCCCGCCTTCGCGGGAATGACAAACATATAAGGTCGATGACAAACATTAAGATTGTAGGTCGAGATCCATTGTGGTTTCGACACAGACCGCCAAAAGCATATGCCAAAAAAAATCCGCGTATTGTTAGCCAAACCCGGTCTTGATGGTCACGACCGGGGAATCAAAGTTATCGCCGCCGCGTTCCGCGACGCCGGCATGGAAGTCATCTACACCGGTCTTCGACAGACCCCCGAAATGATTGTCGATGCCGCCATTCAGGAGGATGTCGACGCTATCGGGCT
>JBGOTX010000309.1:0-3483 GCA_041476705.1 Candidatus Zixiibacteriota bacterium | reverse complement strand
TAGGGCTTTTGGCTACCGATGCCGCCTGTCCGGTAGTGCCGTGCTATCTTCATGGCTCCAATAAACTTAAGGATGTTTTCTGGGGGCGCGACCGAATGTTGATTCGATTTGGCGAGCCACTTTCTCCCGGCTGGATTGCATCGATTCCTAAGGACAAAGAGGGGTACCGGCAAATCGCGGCCGAGATCATGGAACGTATAACGCGGCTGAAGCGACTGGACTATCCAACTTCGGGTGAATCGCCCGAAGATTAAGCAATCGGCCGATGCGACCGATGAAGAGCCACATTGCGGCTCCTTGAGAATCCTCTTGAGTTTTTCAGGATTTTGCGTATATAGTGGGCCGCTCTTCGGGGTTGCGACCACCAGACGCGCCCCGGTTTCGCCGGTTTCCCTTCGGGGAAAAATTCAAACCGTCGGAATGCCATTAAGGAGGTTCTCTCTGGTTCATGTCAATTCTCAAAAAGTTTAATCCAGGGCCGTCGGCCAAGTCGTCCAAACGCAAGGTCGCCGGCGTCAAAAAGACCCTCAAGGTCAAAACCAAAATCACCAGGACCGATGTCGCCGTTGTCGATACTGCGGTCGTGTTCGAGCAGGACACGGCGCAACTCGAACAGGTGATGACAACGCGCCGACAGCGCGTGGTCGACAAGGCGAAAGAACGCAGTGTGTACGTGGCGCCGGTCGCCGCCGGGCCGACGACGGTCGAGGCGGTGAAGATCACCGATGTCTCCGGAATCGTGTACGACAAGGCGGATTACGACGCCATGGTCGCGATGTACGATTCGACCATCAAGGACATCAAAGAGGGTGAAATCGTTCGCGGGCGCGTGCTCGGCGTGACGATGAACGACGTCATTGTCGATGTCGGTTTCAAGTCCGAAGGGATCATCCCGATCAGCGAATTTGTCCAGCCGATCAATATCAAGGTCGGGGATGATATCGAGGTGTTTCTTGAACAGATCGAGGACTCCAATGGCGAACTGATCCTGTCCAAGCAGAAGGCCGATTTCATGCGGGTGTGGGATCGCATTCGCGAGGTCCACGACTCCGGCCAGAGTATCGAAGGCCGGGTGGCCCGCCGGATCAAGGGGGGTGTGGTGGTCGATATCATGGGTGTCGACGCTTTCCTGCCTGGATCGCAGATTTCATTGCGCCAGGTGCCGGATTTTGACGCTCTCATCAACCAGATGATGGCAGTCAAAATCATCAAGTTGAACAAGAATCGCCGCAATATCGTGGTGTCGCGCCGGGTCGTGCTGGAAGAAGAGCGCGAAACGATGCGCTCCTCGCTCCTGTCGGAGATCGCCGTCGGGCAGGTCCGTCAGGGCGTGGTCAAGAACATCACCGATTTCGGCGTGTTTATCGATATGGGTGGTGTCGACGGGCTGTTGCATATCACCGATATGTCGTGGGGCCGGATTCGCCATCCCAGCGAAATGGTCCAGCTCGGCGACAAGATCAATGTCAAGATTCTGGATTTCGACGACAAGACCCAGCGCATTTCGCTTGGGTTGAAGCAGATGACTCCCTATCCGTGGGAGAATATCGAGCAGAAGTTCCCGATCGGAAAAAAGATCACCGGCAAGGTGGTGTCGATTACCGACTACGGCGCGTTTATCGAGCTGGAAAAGGGGATCGAGGGACTCATTCACATTTCCGAAATGTCCTGGACCCAGCATATCAAGCACCCGTCCAAGATCATGAACGCGGGGGACTCGGTCGACGCGGTCGTGCTGTCGGTGGACAAGGAGAACGAGAAGATTTCGCTCGGAATCAAGCAGATGGAACCCGATCCGTGGATTACAATCGAGGATCGGTATCCGTTGGCCAAAGTGGTGGCCGGCAAGGTGCGCAACCTGACCGCGTTCGGGGCCTTTGTCGAGCTTGAAGAGGGAATCGATGGTCTCGTGCACATTTCCGATATGTCCTGGACCAAGCGGGTGCAACACCCCTCGGAAGTGATGAAGAAAGGCGACAAGATCGACGTCAAGGTGATCAAGATCGATCACGACAACCGTCGGATTTCGCTCGGCTTCAAACAACTCACCGAGGATCCATGGCCCGAACTTGGCAACAAGTTCGCCATGGGGAGTGAGTGTCTGGGAACAATCGTGAAGGTGCTTGACCGCGGCGTGGTGGTCGATGTCGGCGACGGGGTCGAAGGGTTCGTGCCGGTGGGCCAGCTGGCCGGGCGCGACCTGTCCGATCCGACCGGCGTTTTCAAGGAAGGGGAGCAGGTTCCGCTCGCGGTGATCGAATTCGACGCCAAACAGCACAAAGTGGTGCTGTCGGCGATCGCGTATTTCAAGAAGCGCGACCGCTCGGAGTTCGACGCTTTCCTGGCTGGGCATCCGACGCCGATTCATGCGGCTCCGGCGGCTGAGGTCCCTCATCCGACCCCTGCGACGCCTTCGGCGTCCCACTCGGCCGCACCGGACGAGATGGCGGCGGAAGAGTAGCCCGAATTCGAGATGGCATATTAAAGCGGCGGTCATGGAAGTGGCCGCCGATTTTGTGTTAGACTATATACCTCACTCCGCCCAGAAGAGGCAAAACTATCTATACAGGGATGCTATCCTTTTGCCGCGATAGTCTATTAAGAAGACGTCTGAAGCAATGCCTGCGTGCTTCAGAGATTCAGAATAAGCGAGCAAAATTTCACCGGCATACGTGAAATCCGACGTACTCGTATATTGAAAATTCTGTACGTTCCACGGAGAAACGCTGCCTGGAAGAGGCACGATTTCAAAAGGTCTCACGCCTGAATCGGGATAGACAATTGGCGTGAGAGAGACATTTGCCAAAATCGAATCGACGTATCCGCCGCAGTGTGAGGTGTCAGCAAGTTCGTTGTTACAGAACAACGCGCATTGGTTCTTCTTGAATCTCCAATAGAGGTTGTACAGGGCGGTGATAAGATCACCGGACTTCTTTGAAATTGCCATTGTCGAATCGGTCACGGAAAGTGCAAAAGTTGATCTCTTGGAGCGGTAGCCGATTTCGATGTCGTAAGTACCAGTAGGTATTTTGAAGAACTCGTGGACATAGGATCGACTCAAATAATTATCAGCATTGCTTCGCGGGAATTGGACCCCTTCAATTTCGATGAGAATTCGACCGCCCCTGGTTTCGACGTGGGTGATCAAATACTGAAGATAGGAGCCATAGAATTGTACCGTCCGAAGCGCAATGAATTGCTTGTGCGCCGCAATTGTAGAATCAAATGTAGTTTCACCGAACCAGAGTTCGAAGGCTGAATCGATCATGAGAGTATCGCCGAGGCCACAGCACTGTAACATGACGGCCTTGTAATTGCCGCTCCCCAGATATTCTGGTACGGGGCGAATCTTAACAGGGCCGACCGGAGGCCCATCTTCGCAAGATGCCAAAGCGATAGCAACGGCAAAAGCCAATGACTGATACAACAATTTCCTCATTACGCCCTTCATGCTATGGACAACATAATATATGATCGTTTCCC
>JBGOTX010000308.1:0-3492 GCA_041476705.1 Candidatus Zixiibacteriota bacterium | reverse complement strand
TCCAGAGAATGATTAGCAAAATCGTGAGAATAGAAAGCGACAGATAGGTGCGCGGCGAAGGGCGTCTGGGACGACCGGGCAGAGCCGAGGGGAGGTCGAGCCGCACGGCGTTCACCGTCGCGATCAGTTCGTCAATATCCCGGAAGCGATCGCGCGGGTCCGACGAAAGCATTTTCCTAAATAGCAGTTGTCCTTCCACGGGCAGAGCGTCAAGTTCCGGTCGATCGCACAAAGGACCGGAAGTCTCTGTCGCGGCCAGCATTGAATCTCCCGTCATCAAATACAGTGAAATCGCACCTAGGGAGTAAATGTCGCTCAGGATGTCCGGCGTCCGGCCGGAGATGATTTCGGGCGAAACAAAGATGCGGTGAGTCGGCGGCAGGGCGTCGCGCCAGGGGGTCAAGGATACCGGAATCAATATGTCGGTCAGGTACGGATTTCCCCGCTCGCCCAGAATGACATTCCGCGGGTGCAGATTGCCGTGTACCATACCGGCATCGTGAATCGTCTTGACGGCCCGCGCCAGCTGTTCAAGCAGGGCAAGAGCGGTCAGATACTGGACCGGTTTTCCGCGCCGAAATTCTTCGAGTGAGCGACCTTCGATCAGTTCCCGCACGATCGCCTGGCGCTCGCCGTCGACTGTCCAGTCAAACACGGCGGCCGGAGGGTAAGCGGTCGCGTGTAACTGTTCGCACTGTAGCACAAAACGCGAGCGGGTGTCCTCATCGGCATAAGCAAAGGGGTGAAGCAGTTTGATCGCGACTCCCCGCTCCAGGGCCGGGTCGACCGCCTGCCAGGTTTCACCCAGCGGACCTTCGCCCAGACGCTCCGCCAGTTGATAGTGCAGAAACTGATTAGGAATCACGGGCAAATCATGGGTATGACCGGTCCTCGGGTCAACAAAATAAACCGGCGACCGTATTCGCTCAGCCCACCACCTGCAATTTGGCGAATTTGGCCATGATCTTTTTGGTGCCGACCCCGGTGAACAGAATCTCAAGCCGCAGAGATTCGCCGAAACCGTCGACCGTTACAATCCGGCCGCGACCGAAAGTAGGGTGTTCGACAATCCGCCCCGCCCGGAACACGGAGTGTTCTTCATATTCGTAGTGCACCCCCTGCGGCGCGGCCGGCTTGGTCGCAGATGCCGACATTGCATACGAGGTTTCACGTTCCATATGCCGGGCGCGTCGATAATCGAGCCGCTCAATGAGCTCGTTCGGGATTTCGCGAATAAAGCGCGACGGGATTGATTCCACTTCGCCGAACCGGAAACGGGTGGAGGCCGACGACAAATAGATTTTCTTCTTGGCGCGGGTGGCGCCGACATAGAACAAGCGCCGCTCTTCTTCCAGTTGGTCCGGTTCGATCGCGGCGCGCTGGAGCGGGAAGAGGCCTTCCTCGAGACCGACGAGAAATACGGTGTCGAATTCCAACCCCTTGGCGGCGTGGATCGTCATGAGCGTGACTTTGTCTTCTATGTCCCGGTAACTGTCCTGATCGGTGAACAAAGAGATGTCGTTGAGGTAATCGACCAGATGCGCCTGCGGGTGTCCCTTGGCGAACTCCACCGTGCCTTCGATAAACGCCTCCACCGACTCGACCCGGGTCTGTCCCTGAATCGGGTCATCGGCCAGCAGTTCGGTAATCATTCCCAAGTCAGTCACCAGGTCCTGCGTGATGATATCGACCGGTTCGGTTTGGACCCGCTGTCGATATTTTTCCACGAGTTGTACGAACGGCTCCAACCGCCGGGCTTTCGCGCTCAATTCGGTGAATTCTGACGCCCGCGCCGTGATGGCATAGCAGGGGATGTTGTGTTGCTCGGCCAACTGCTGAATCTCGGTCACCGTTTTGTCGCCGATGCCGCGCTTGGGGAAATTGATGACCCGCGCAAACGCGACATCATCGGCCGGATTGACCAGCAGTCGCAGGTACGCCATTAGGTCCTTGATTTCCTTGCGCTGGTAGAACGACACGCCGCCAATAATCTGGTACGGGACATTGCGGCGGCGCAACTGCTCTTCGAACGGGCGCGACTGGCCGTTGGTCCGATAGAGCACCACGATCTCCTTCAGTGTCGCGGCGCTCTCTGCGGCGCGGATGCGGTCGACCACATGAGCGGCTTCGTCATCGGCGGAATCCACGAGCAGAAGGGTAAGTTTGTCGCCGCCGTTTTCCGAGGTCCACAGGTCTTTCCCTTTGCGCATCTGGTTGTTGCGGATGACCGCCGAGGCGGCGTTGAGAATGACCGAGGTGGACCGGTAGTTCTGCTCGAGCTTGATCACGCGCGCGCGGGGGAAATCTTTCTCGAAATCGAGAATGTTGCGGATATCCGCGCCGCGCCAGCCGTAGATCGACTGATCTTCATCGCCCACCACGCAGATATTGTCGTGATCCCCCAGCAGTTGTTTGAGCAATAGGTACTGGATGTGATTGGTATCCTGATACTCATCGACCATCAGGAACCGAAATCGATGGCGGTACCGATCGCCCACTTCGGGGATATCGCGCAGAAGTCGGGTGGCGTTGCACAGGAGGTCATCGAAATCCATGGCGTTGCATTCGCGCAGTCGCCTTTGGTAGAGCTTATAGATCTCGGCAGTGCGGGTTTCAAAATATCCGGACGAGCTTGCGGCAAAGGCCTCGGCGGTTATCAGCTTGTTCTTGGCGTCGGAAATCTTGCGGAGTTGGCCTCGCGGCGGGAACTGCCCCTCGGCAAACCCAAGATCGCGAATACAATTCTTGACGAGCGTCTGCGAGTCGGCGCCGTCGAAGATGGTGAAATTGCCGTTGTAGCCGAGCGCGGCGGCGTCGCGGCGCAGGATGCGTGAGCAGAATGAATGGAAGGTTGATACCTGCAATTCCGGAATCTCCGATCCCAACAACTGGTTGACCCGCTGGCGCATCTCACCCGCGGCCTTGTTGGTGAAAGTAACCGCCAGGACCTGATACGGTTCGGCCAGCCGCTGGGACAACAAGTAGGCCAGCCGACTGGTCAGCACCCTCGTTTTCCCCGACCCGGCGCCGGCAATGATCAACAGCGGACCGTCGACTGTCTGGACCGCCTCGCGCTGGACCTCGTTGAGACCATCAAGTAACCAATTCATGCGGGGGGAATATAGAGATTTGAAGGGGGATTGCAATCACCGCGACCGATCGGCACTTAAAAATGAAGGATCGATTTGAGATTCCGAGTGAATCGATCTAAACAATAACAAACCCCCGTGGCCGGGGGTTTGTTATTGATCGACGGGAATTGGAGCGCTATTTCTTGTACGAGCCGAGCGCCGTAGCGAGACTGTCATAGTGTTCAAACACCGAGATCAGCCGGGTAATGACCAGAATCTGCTCGATCTTGTCGATATGGCAGAGCACAAGTCGACCGCCGCCGTTGCGGACGGTGGTAAGCGCCGAGATGAGCATGCCCAGACCCACCGAGTTCATCCAGTCAACCTTGGCCAGATCGATGATGATATTTTTCTTTCCCTG
>JBGOTX010000307.1:0-3496 GCA_041476705.1 Candidatus Zixiibacteriota bacterium | reverse complement strand
GCGGCCGGCACGGTTGCCGAACCTCCGCTCCCGGTCGTGATCCGAACATCGTTCATGACACACCTTTCCTGCGTGTATATTGGGTTGGTACAATCATGTCCAAAGCGTCATATGTGGATATAATCGGTTAATGATATCCATTATACAAGCATACATACGCAATGGCCGAAAAAAAGTCAAGGAATCACCGGGGTGCGACCGGGCTGTCGGATATCAATTCGGGTGGGTGAAAACCCGACCTGCGATGGCGGGGCAGAGACGCCCGAAGAAGAAGAGTAGCCCCGGCTGAAACCAGGGCCGGGGTTGCCGCTTTGACTGTCTCAGGCGGGGGCGCTATTTCGGATTTGTTTCAGCGAGCGTTGTCTTTAGCCATACCTCCTGCTTTTTGGGAGGCTCAGGCCGATGGCCGCCCTCCCTGCCGCCCCAGTTCCCGCCGCCTCCTGGACCGCGCTCGCCACCCGTCCCCCCGGGACCGCCGATGCCTCCCATTCCGACGTGCATCCCGCCTCCCTCATGGCGCGCATCCGTGTTATTCATGTCGCCCCAGACCAGTGAAATTCCGACTTTGTCGCCCGGATGATCGTCGATCCCGTAATATCTTACCGAGTCCCTGGTGAGCGGAATACGGAACTCATATGTGAAAAAGCCCATTGAAGTATCGAAGGCCACGGCCGGGCCCTCAGTACCGTTCTGCGGAATCTCCTTTTCGGCAATTCGGTTCTTTATAATGCAGGTAAAGGCGGGGCGTTGGTCTTCCAATTCCGGTCCCGACCCACTCTGATCTCGCCCATACCCCCTGTTCTTATCACCCTCGGTGGGCCGTCCAAGTTCCTCCCGAGAAGGACCACCCCTGAATCTCAATTGAAAGTCTCGATTCTTGCCGCCCCTCGGGTCAAGCGAAATAGCCAACCCGCCGAATTTGATGACACGCGCCGTGCGGCGGTCATTGGTCCTGAACAGCAGATATATGAACTTGCCATCGTTGGCTACGGCTATGGCGGCGTTTTGGTCCGGCAGGAATGTCGCGGGAATACCATTCCAGTCGGCCGACTTTCCGTCGACCTGAATTGCCGTAGAATCCCACCCGGATTTGATCTTCAACGGTCCGGCCATCAAGGTCTGGGACCCACACATCAATGCAATGATGCCACAAAGCGCACATACGGTCTTAATGGTTCTGACCTTCCCATTCATATCACGGTCTCCTGTTTAGGTTGAAGTATTCCACTGGAGCGATTCATGGATTCCAATGGGCTTCCACTTGTCATTAGACCACTTACCCCTGAAATGGATTAATTCCCGCCAAATAGGCCATGTATTGCCGAATCCGGCGCAAGACCAACCTATTAGGGAAATTGCTTGCGCCACAACTTCTTAACATCGCCACATCGCCCCTTGTGGATATTATCCATTGCCCCTTACCGAATTATGTGATATATTTCACATGAGTGTCGGCTGGTGCGCCGGCGCCCAGAAGGAACAACATATGCTGACTGATATCAACCATCGGGTTCACACCGACAGATGGCGAATCGCGCCGCATGTCATTGAGCTCGAGACCTCAATCATTCGCGAAATTCTCAAGATTTCGTCGCAACCCGGCATCATTTCGTTTGCGGGCGGACTCCCGGCCGCCGAGTTGTTTCCGATCGAGCTCATGAAACATGTCACGGCTGAAGTGCTCGACACGTACGGCGGCGAATGTCTGCAGTATGGATTGTCCCGAGGGGTACCGCAGCTGGTGGACACGATCGCCAAACGAGCCAGCGAGCGCGGGACACCCAGCACGCCCGAGAATATCCTGGTCACGACCGGCGCCCAGCAGGGGATAGAGTTGATCGCCCGAGCGTTTATCGATCCCGGCGATTACATCCTGGTCGAGAATCCGACCTACGTGGGGGCGCTTCAGGCATTCAATTACTATCAGGCGCGGTATGCTACGGTCGATATGGACAGCCACGGCATGGTGATAGATCAGGTCGAGGAAAAACTTCGGCGGTACAAACCAAAACTGATTTACACCGTCTCGAATTTCCAGAACCCAACCGGTATTACGATGTCGGTGGAACGCCGCCGGGCGCTGGTCGATCTGGGCATTCGATACGACGTGCCGATTGTCGATGACAACCCGTACGGCGACGTGCACTTTACGCCGCATCGCATGCCGACTATCAAGTCATACGGCGGCGATGCGGTCATTGCGCTTCGTTCATTTTCCAAGATCATCAGTCCCGGACTACGGTTGGGATGGATCAACGGCCCGAAAGAGATCGTCGCCCAGTTCGAAAAGGTAAAGCAGTGCGCCGATCTGCACTCGAGCACGTTCTGCCAATTTATTATCTACGAATTTATCCGACACGGGTACCTTGAGCCGCATATCGAAAAGATCCGCGCCGATTACAAGATTAAACGCGACCGGATGTTGCACGCGCTCGAGATATGGTTTCCGACCGAAGTGAAATGGACCCGTCCCGACGGCGGGCTGTTCTTGTGGCTGGAACTTCCGACCCATATGTCGGCGAAAGAACTATTTCCGAAAGCCATTGCCAACAAGGTTGCGTACGTGTACGGTTCCCCGTTTTTCCCGAACGGTGGCGGCGACCATACCATGCGGTTGAATTTCTCGTGCGCAGGGCTGGCGGAAATCGACGAGGGGATCAAGCGGCTCGGACGGCTGATCAAAGAGAATATGTAGCTTTGCACATATTGCACCGGCCCACCAGCGGTCGGCGGGAGAAGACCATGGCCCTCAGAACGTACGACGATTACCTTTCGTCCCTGCGCGCGCTGAAACCGAACATCTACAAGTTCGACCAGCTGATCACTGATGTGACCGTTCATCCCGCCACGCGCCGCACGGTCGAGGGACACGGCTGGACCTATAAGGCGGCGCTTGACCCCGAGCTTCGCGGGCAACTTACCTCGACCTCCCATCTCACCGGTGAGCCGATCAGCCGGTACCTGTCGGTCATTCGGTCGGCCGAAGATATGTACGCCAACAGCGCGATGAAGCGCCTGATGTTCCATCTTACCGGCACCTGCACCGGTGGTCGGTGCGCCGGTTGGGCGGCGCTCAACGCGATGTTCGTGACGACCTGGGAGATGGACCGCGAACTGGGAACGCACTACCATCCACGTTTTCTGGCCTGGCTGAAGGACGCCCAGTCGCGGGATATAACCATCTCCGGCGCGCTGACCGACGCCAAAGGGGACCGGACCAAATCTCCTTCACAGCAAGCGGATAAGGATGTCTATCTGCATCTGGTGGAGAGACGCTCGGACGGTATTGTGGTGCGCGGAGCCAAATTGATGATCTGTGGCGTGGCCGCGGCCAATGAAATCTTTGTCATCCCCGGCTCGGCGTACAAGGAGACCGACGCCGACTGCGGACTGTCGTTTGTAATTCCACGCGATATCGAAGGGTTGACCATTGTCGAAACCCGCCACCCCAATGACACGCGCGACGAAGAGGACGGATTTGACAATCCGGTCACGG
>JBGOTX010000306.1:0-3496 GCA_041476705.1 Candidatus Zixiibacteriota bacterium | reverse complement strand
TGAAGCGGAAGATGTATCACTGATTCGTCCGGATCGTTGCTGGCTATGCTAAGAATTGTCGACAGGTCACCTTCAATTCCGGGGGTAAAAGTTATTTCCACCAACCGGTTTTCGTCCGGCGCCAGACTGAAACTCATGGGGTTGGCGGAGAAATGGGTATTACCGACGGAAATGTTACTGACGGTCAGCAGGTCGGTTCCCCGATTGCTGACAATTACGGTATCGCGATGAGAGGTGCCCACAAAGACGGTCCCAAACGTCAGCGAGTCCGGCACGGTGGCAATGTCGGGTACGCCTGTCACGCCCAAATGAACCGGGATGCGGGTTTCCGGGTGCAGAGAATCATTGTTGTGAATCAACACGTTGGCATAATAGTCGCCTCCGAACAACCCGCGGGCATCGAATGTCGCCTTGATCACGATGTTGCCGCCACTTGGCACCACGCCCTCGGTCGGCGCACACGTCAACCAGGACATTCCGACCAGCGTGCCGTGACCATTATCAGGAAACCAATCGGTTGGGCCGCTATTGTTTCCAATGACTCCGGTTACGTCCATAGAGCCGTCATCACCGCCCAGCGCAGACAAGGGGAGCCCAAACTTCACGGAATGACTGCCAAGAATCACCGGAAACGCTCCCAGCGTGGAACTAAAATTGTGTAAGAGGACATATCCCTGGTCAATATAGAACAAATAAACTTCGAATTCGGCCCCGATATTCTGGGTCGGCAAGCCATAGGTGGGAGCATGACCGGTGAGGGGATTCTGATCGATATCAATTGAGAAATACCCTCCGAAATTGCTCGGGTCCAGCGGCGTCGCAAAAATCAGTTCAAACCAGGCCGAATCCAATCGAATTTCTCCCTTCACGGAAATAATATCCACGAGGGGCGTATACCCGCTGGCATCACCGGCCGGGTCGGAAATAATCACGGTTCCCGTCGCCGACTGGGAACTGGTGGTCGGCGAATTCGGCCTCGGAAAAGTCAACCCGGTGATGGGTGCGCCCGAGAGCGCGAGCTCCTGCCAGGTTGGGGCGGCAGGATCCTGGCTAACGGAGATGATGTTCGGGATGAAGCCGGCCTTGCGATCGCCCGAAGTCACCATACGAGGACCGTTCAATACCGAGGAGCGTTCAGGATTTGGCGAGCTTAGCGGCGATGGAGGGGTGGCGCTGATGGCTTCAATCGAGAAGGAGAGATTGCTGCCGCCCGTGTTGCTGATTGCGAATGAGCGAACCGCGGTATCGCCGGAGAACAAGTGCTGATCCATAGAATCTACACCGACATGGATAACCGGTGGTATCAATCCCTGTCCCTTAAGCACAACCGTGGCCGAGGGCCGGTCGGGGTCATTGCTGGTGAAAGTGAGAAGGCCGACAATCGGCCCGGATACACTCGGCGTAAAGGTAACCGGAACGCTGATCTGAGCGCCCGGAATCAGGGTGAAACCGGCAGTGCCCGGAACGAAATTGGAATGATTTGAGGAAGTACCGGTCACATTCAACAGGTCGGTTCCGATATTTTTTACTACGAGCGTATCCGTCGACGAGTACCCTATGAAGATGGAACCAAAGTTGATGGAATCCGGGGAGACGGCGATATCGGGTGCGCCCGTGACATGCAGATGCGCCGGTACACGCACCTGCGGTTGGTCCGGATCGTTACTCCTGACCAGCAGGTCAGCCAGATAATCGCCGCCGTTTAGTCCGGTGGCATCAAAGGTGACAGTGACTCTGGTAGAATCAACGGAAGGAACTGTGCCGCCTTCAATATCAACCGACACAAATCCCACTGCCTTGGCGAGCCAGTCGAACACTTGGTTTCCAAAGAGTTCGTTGTCGACTGCTCCAATGGACCAATTGCCAAAGTTCTCGTCGGCCATGGCAATGATTCGCCCGTTGCCGAACTTGCTGTATGCGACATTGTTGCCACCGCCGATGTCTTTGACAAGAACCGCGGCGGGCGCCGTGACGGGCGAGAGCCGGGCCAGAGGATAATCGATATATATGCTGTCGACGCCCACTGTGGTTTCATGGGGGAATATGGCGGTTGTTACTCCCGAGGCAGGGCTCTGCGACATATACACTATGCCCGCCCCTACGGAGGTAAGAAGAGCGTTGTAAGACTCGATAGTTTCATCTCCCTCGATCAACAGCCCCCCACCGGCAATGAGCCAGTTATGAAGAGCAGTAACTTCCGAGGCCGCCAAGGGAGAGCCATAGACATCGGTCAACCAAAAAATATCGATATCCTGCAACACGGCGCTGGTGATAAGGGAGTAATTGTAGGTGACAGTCGCTCCCCTGCTTTGCAAGTCGCTGATCATCGCCGACCAATTCCCACCGGAATTATTCCCATGAGCTTGATCAAAGAGGATGTGCACGCCAGTCAGATCAAGCAATGTAGCTTGGATTATCGTCGTCCTCAATGGAACGTCGATACCACTTTGATTCCAGCTATTCTGATCGACCGCTCCCGGATTCGGACGGTTCAACGGCACGGCAAGAGAAAAGTTGGCTGTTTTGAGAACATCGACCGGATTAATATCCAGTGTCCAAAATAGACCCGACCCCCCTAGATTCTTGATCGTAAGAGTCTGGTTTTCTTTGGAGCCGGTAAACAAGTCGGCATCGAGAGAATCCGGAGAAACGGAGACATCCGGGGGAATGAGACCCTGCCCCTTGAGCACAACCGTGGCTGAGGGCGTGTCGGGGTCATTACTGATGAAAGTCAGAATGCCGCCAATCGGGCTGGGCACACTGGGCGTGAATGTAACCGGAACCTTGATCAGAGCCCCCGGATTCAGGGTAAAACCGGCAATGCCCGGAACAAAATTGGAATTATTTGAGGAAATACCGGTCACATGCAACAGGTCGGTTCCGATATTCTTCACCAGTACCGTATCTGTTAATGGGAAGCCGACAAAGACGGAGCCAAAGTTGATGGAATCCGGGGAGACAGTGATATCGGGTGCGCCTGTAACATGCAAGTGCGCGGGTACACGCACCTGCGGTTCGTCGGGATCGTTACTCTTGACCAACAGAACAGCCAGGTAATCGCCGCCGTTTAATCCGGCGGCATCAAAGGTGACATCAATATCCTTCGACGAGCTGGCCGGGATAGTCCCGGAGGAAGGATTGGCGGCCAGCCACGACACGCTGGCCAACGATAGAGAATACGCCAGCGCATTGTACAGCATTGGGCCGGCATCGTAATTGTGGATATTGAGATATTCCAACGTCATTCCGGTGGCGATGACCCGGCCGTTCCCATAGACGTACTCCGCAGTGGTAGGCAAGTTGGTGGCGTCGGTTACCGTAATGATCTCAGCGTTGGGCGGGAGATTGGAAAGATAGCAGTGATTGGCCCAGTCGCCGTGCAAGACGGCAGGCAATCCGGCCACGATCGGGTGACCAGGCGAAACAACCCGATTCGTGAGTTCCATATTGCCAAACAGGACGTTCACCCCATTAACGATGCTTACATTGTCGCCTT
>JBGOTX010000305.1:0-3498 GCA_041476705.1 Candidatus Zixiibacteriota bacterium | reverse complement strand
GGAGTCTGGGTCGGCGCTACCCGGAATGCGAGGGTGACGGTCCCGGTCAATATCAGCAGGGTGATCAACGCTCCCACGCCTTTCAGGCGACCGATAAACCCCGCGAGCGCAGTGGCGATAAGCAATACGCCGACGAGGAACGTCAGACGAAAAACCCCCATGTTCGGAATCAAAAAGAAACCGGTCGCCACGGCGGCAAACACGCTCGCGACGGTCGAGACAGCGTAGAGATTTCCCGCGGTCCGGCCGACCACTTCTAAGCTCGATGCTTTCATCCGAATGGCGTACGGACTGACCATTCCGAGCAGAGCCAGCGGCGGAAAGAACAGGACGGTGGCGGCCAAAAGAACGGCGACCCGTAGCTCCATCGATTCGACTATTCCAAAAACCGGCCCCCGCAACCAGGGAATCAGAGCGATCCACAGACCCGCGAGGCCGATAATCGCACAGAATCGGCCGAGACGGGTTCCGCGATCGGCCCACCGCCCGCCAATGGCGTACCCCAAGCTCAGAGCGGCGAGGGTAACGCTGATCAGCGCCGACCAGAGGTACAGACTGGATCCATAGAAGGGAGCGATAATCCTGGTGCCGAGTATCTCAATCGCCAGCACCGATGCACCGCTCACAATGACGGCCAGATAGATGTAGAAGTTGATCATGACAGTCCTTCCTGTTCATGTTATCCGCTCGTGGGATAAAGTACCACGAGAGAGATTGTTTGCCGATACGACCGATCGGTGGACCAACGATACACCTTCATGTGTCTGATTTCAAGCTCGTCTTTGCCGATGAGACAGGCAAACTGAGGATATCCAGGCAAGTCTGCCCCTTTCCCCCATTGTAACATTACCGCATTGTGCCTATATTCCGCTCGTCATGTCCATCCCTATTCTGACAAATCCTTTCCGGCGGAATTCGCTCCCCGACTCAGTTTTTGAGCCGCTCAAAGCGCTCGCCGACTGCACCTGTTGTCCGAGAGAGTGCCACGCCGACCGGATTGGCGGGAAGCTCGGATACTGCAACAGCGGCGACGGGTTCTATATCTCGTCGATTTGTGCCCACCGAGGGGAAGAGCCGGTCATCTCCGGCCCGCACGGCATCTGCAATATATTTTTCGCCCGGTGCAACATGAGTTGTGTCTACTGCCAGAACTGGCAGATCAGCCGGTCGCGCGGGAATGTGCTGGCGGAGCACCTGTCGCTTGAAGAAGTCAACGATCGGATCGAGGCAGTTCTCGACTCCGGCTCACCACTGGTCGGGTTTGTGTCCCCCTCGCATTATGTCCCCCAAGTGAAGGTCATCATGCGCGCCCTTGAAGCCCGAGGTCGTCGACCGGTCTATGTCTACAACACCAGCGCCTACGACAAGGTGGAGACGATCAAGTCGTTTGATGGTCAGGTCGATGTCTGGTTGCCCGATCTTAAATATCTCGATGAATCACTCGGCCGCCAATTTTCCGACACGCCCAACTATCCGGCGGTCGCCACGGCTTCGATCCGGGAGATGTTCTACCAGAAAGGTTCGAGTATCCGGCTCAACGCCCTGGGGTATATCGAGTCGGGCCTGATCATTCGCCACCTGGTTCTGCCGGGAAAGGTCGAAAACAGCAAGTCGATCCTGCGCTGGATTGCCGAGCATCTGTCGATCAACGTGCATATTTCTCTTATGTCCCAGTATCACCCAACAGACAAGGTCAGGCAACATCCGCTGTTGGGCAGAACGCTGGCGTTCGAGGAATATGAAGAGGTTCTGGAAGAATTTCACAACCTCGGTTTTCACAACGGCTGGGTGCAGGAAATGGAATCCCACGCCAACTATCGCCCTGATTTTACGAACAGCCATCCGTTCGAACACTGATTCATTTGGCGTTTAGGCGCACGGCGTTCGGCAGGACGCTGTCAGCGGGAATCGGATCGCGCACGGCTCGAAAGCCATAATATCCGAGACCGAGTTTCTTGCTTTGCGGAAAAAGGGCGCCGTTGTAAGAAGCGAGATACGCCTCGGCGGTGTCCTTTTCGGTAGCCGTCCACCAGTAAATAATCATGGAATGTTGGTCCCAGAGCGGCGTTTCCTTGTCGGGCCTCACGGTATAGGTCGGTTGCAGGCCGGTGGAATCGAGGGTTCCGCCGACGTTGACGCCATGGCGAGCCGCTGATCTGACAACTTCGTCAAGGGTCGGTAGCCGCCAGATGTGAGTGGGCGTGTCGGCCACCGTCAGTCCATCAAAGCTGAGCCGCTCGGCTGCCGTTACGGCGTCGAACCAGGAAACCCCGTTGGATGGCCACCCAGGGCCGGAGGGAGCCCACACCAGACGAACCCCGTTTCCATCGATCAGGCGCACACCGCGGTAACCGTCGTCGATCCGAGTGAACGTCCGCCACGCCGGCCCGACGCTGAACGCAATCGCGGTCAGCAACGGCAGACCGACCATGAGCCAGTAGGCGATCCGTTTTGGCTCGACCCGGCCGAACCAGTACAAAACTGACACCAGCAACAGCGGCACGCCGAAGACCATCAGGATTCCGACATTTCGAAAAATGATAGAGAGAAACATGCCGAACAACAGGTGGGCGGCGGCGCCGAGGCGGGGGTAGGAGATCGACGCGGCCCCGAGGAGAATGAACAAAATCATCGGACTCAAATACTGGGCGAAAGTCAGAGCCAGATTGCGGCCGAGGTCGGGATAGAACCATCCCTCGTGAAAGTTTTCCATACTGCCCCAAAACGCCCAGAAGCAGGCCATGGCGACAGAAAGGCCGACGCCCATCCAACCGGCGAGGGTTCGAATGTCGACTTGTCGGCGCGGCGAGATCATATCAGAAGTCTCATGCGGGTATCGTACGCCGTTTCATGCGGCGAGGTCAACAAGATTCGAATCGGTTGATCCGGCACAGGAAATGGATCCGTTCGAAGATCGGTCGGCGTCACGATAGGTCGACCATTGAATCGTCGGGGTTGACCGCGACAACGGTCTTTCGCACCACCCGGCTCCGGAAACCTTCCTTAGAGTTAAGCTCGATATAGTTATGGATACAAATATCCCAGTCGACGAAGCGGGTGATATTGCCGACCTCGCGGGCGACCACGGCTCCTTTGCGCAGGGCGCTGATTTCTTCTTTGAGATTCGCGGCGGGGACCCAGCCGGGTTTGCCCGTTTCCCGGGCAATCGAGGCGATAATGTACCGATCGACATACCTTGCCTGCCGATAAATGTCCGGCGATGTGAGCAATCGCACGGTTTTGTCGATTGAGCGCACCAGCGGCAGGCGGTAGTCAAGCGCAACTTTGAAGTCGACCTGGAATTTCCCCTCCCTCAGATCCACGACTGACTCATCGCGGGTGTCGTGGAACAGGTCGCGGACGATGGCAAGGGCGGTGGTTGCGCTGGTGGCCGCAATAAACGCCCGACCATGATTGCGGCTGAACTCGAGCCGGGTCTCGCCGTAGGAAAATTTGTAAATCATAGGTGTTTCTCATGGTATCGGTCCGGTTGGGGGG
>JBGOTX010000304.1:0-3511 GCA_041476705.1 Candidatus Zixiibacteriota bacterium | reverse complement strand
TAATCGATGAAGACCATCCGCTCGACGCGGTCCGGATTGTCGCGGATATGGTTGGATCGGGCGATGTCGATCTGGTAGTGCACGGCGGCATTCTCTCGGCTTCGACTATCGGTGATTTGTTTCAGGGTGAATCGAGGTTGATACATCCGGGAAAAACCGTTTCGCACGTGGCGGTGATAGAATCGCCCCGGTACAAGAAAGCGCTCTTGTTGAGCGATGCCGTGTTGCATGATAGGCCGGATTTCAGTGTCCGGCTCGGAATCATTCAGAATCTGATCGGTTTTGCCCAGCGCGTCGGGATTGCTGTGCCGCGAATCGGGATTTTGGCGGCGGTCGAAGTCGTGTATCCGCAGATGCCGGTCACGATGGAAGCGGCGGCGCTGGCCAAAATGGCCGAGCGGGGGCAGATCAAGGGGGCGTTTATCGATGGCCCATTGTCGGTCGACACCGCGCTCGATCCTCTGGCCGCACAGGCGAAGGGAATAATGAAATCCGATGTTGCCGGCGACGCCGACGCCTTTCTCGCCCCCGATGCCGCCACCGCGCACGGGATGTATGAGGCGATGCAATTCTGGGGTGATTGCCGGATCGGCGGGGTGGTGCTCGGCGCGCGCGTGCCGTTCGCGCTTAGTTTCCCCTCGGATACGGTCAACACGCGGTTTCATAGCATTTTGCTGGCGGTGACAGCGGCGTTGTAGGGGAGGGTCGGGAGTGAGAGGAAACGGACGCGGTAGACGGGGAAGTTCACCACGCACACACGAGCGGACGTGGGTTAGCTTCGGTGCAGGACCTGACCGGTAGTTGGCCCCTCACCTGTCACTTCGTGACATCCTCTCCCGGTGGGAGAGGAATTTGATATTCCGATTCTCCACGAAGCGTTGTATGCCGCGGAGTCGGTGGTCGATTCCCTTCTCCTTTTGGGAGAAGGTGCCCGAAGGGCGGATGAGGGGTTCTCATCCCATTGCACCGCTATCCCCCACACCACCGACTTGACTGGGGCGTTGAATACCCCTATTTTCTCTTGCTAACCCCAAAGTGGTGGTACAAAGCATGATTTATGGTGTAATTATGGCCGGCGGTAAAGGGGAGCGGTTCTGGCCGCTGTCCCGGGCCAGTCGTCCGAAACAGTTCTTGAAGCTCACATCGGACCGGACCATGCTCGCGGAAACGATCGAGCGGGTCAGGCCGCTCATTCCACTTGAGCACATTCGGATTGTCACCGGCGAGTCGATGATGCAGATGCTGTTGCACTCGACCGACTATTTGAACAAATCGCATATCCTGGCCGAGCCGTTCGGCCGAAACACCTGTCTGGCGATCGGGCTGGCGGCGGTGCACCTTCTACATGCCGATTCCCACGCCGTGATGGTGGTCTTGAGCGCCGACCACCTGATCCGTCCGGCCGAGAAACTCTTGCGCATCCTCGAAGACGGGTGCGCTATTGCCTCGGTTGAGAATCGGCTTATCACGATCGGGATCGTGCCAACCCGCCCTGAAACGGGGTATGGATATATTAAGCTTGGTGATCTGTACAAGACCGAGCGTGACAGCACTGTGTTCAACGTAGCCGCGTTCACCGAAAAGCCGAAAGCCGCGGTAGCGCAGGAATATTATTTCAGCCGCAAGTATTTGTGGAACAGCGGCATGTTCATCTGGTCGGCCCGCGCGATACTTCAGGCGATCCGCGACTGCCGTCCGGAGATCGGTGAACTGCTGACCAACTATTCGGAGACGATCGGCACGCCGCGCGAACTCGCGGCTCGTCAGGAGATATATCAAAAAGCGCCGGCCATTTCAATTGACTATGCCGTGCTGGAAAAAGCGGCCAATGTGATGGTGATCAAGGCCGATATCGTCTGGGATGATATCGGTAGTTGGAACGCGCTGGAACGGTTCAAGGACCGCGACTCGGATAACAACGTGGTGGTCGGTCAGACCGTAACAGTTGAAACGTTCGAGACGACTATATACAACGACGCCGAAGGTCTGGTAGCGTGTCTGGGCGTGTCCGATCTGGTGATTGTCCGGTCGGGAAATGTCACGCTGGTGACACATAAGACCAGGGCCGGCGACATCAAAGAATTGCTTAGCAAATTGAGTGAAGATGAATCGACTCGCGGGTATTTGTAGCATTTTCGCCTTCGTGCTTATGGTGACGATCAGCGCGTTCGGCGCCGACAAGAAACCGTCCAAGCCGGCAGTTACCCCGCGCCCAGCGCCACCAGTCGCAGCCCCCTCGGTTGATCCGCTTGGGTTGCCGGCCGATCTGGAGCTAATCACGACCAAGTCGCCGCAGGCGGGGGTGATCGGCACGGGTACGCCGAAAACCGGCGAGGCGACCGCCGCCGGAACAGTGAAAGGTTCGACGTTGGTTTTTCGGGTGCAGTTGTACACGGCGCAGGGGTTTGCCGATGCCCGCAAGGCCGCCCAGGTGGCGGAGGAGATTTTCGATCAGCCGGTGCATATCGATTATGAAATCCCCAATTTCAAGGTGCGGGTCGGAGATTTTGCGATGCGAGAAGATGCCAATGATTACCGTCGACTTGCCCAGTCGATGGGTTACGCGAACCCCTGGGTCGTGTCGGTGACGGTCGGCGTGAACGAGGCCGCGCCGCTGTATGATTCTACCGCTACGCCCGCGAGTGATTCCGCCGCCAAACCAGATACGGATTCTGCTCATGCCGGTCCCCGATAGTATGATTCCTGTCGCTCTGCCGATGTCCGGTCCTGGCGCTGTTGAAAGAGCGGCGGGAGTGCTGATGTCCCACGGTCTGGTAGTTGCACCCACGGAAACCAGGTATGGTCTGCTCGTGCGGGCCGACGACGACACGGCCGTTACCCGACTGTTTGAGGTTAAGGGAAGAATTGCCTCCAATCCCACCGCCCTTTTTGTCGGCGGGTTGGACGAGATGTCGCGGTACGGTCGGGTTACGCCATTGGCACGGAAACTGGCCGAACGCTTCTTGCCCGGACCGCTGACCCTGGTGCTGGAAGCAATCGTGCCATGGGAACCGCCGCGAGTAGTGAACGGCCGCATTGGGTTTCGGTGGTCATCGTCGCCTTTCATTCAACATCTGGTGGCGCAGGTAGGCGAGCCACTAACCGCGACCTCGGCCAACCGTTCCGGTCAGCCGGATTTGGAAGGAATCGAAGAGATACAGGAAGTATTGGGTGAAGCGGTAAACCTATATATCGACGGCGGCCGGCTTGCCGGGCCGGCCTCGACGGTCGTTGACTGCGCGAGTAAAAATCTACGGATTTTGCGCAAAGGGGCCATTTCGGCTCAGGAAATTGAGTCATCCCTCGGTTAGGGGCGAATATGGCGGACCCCTTTGTCATTCTGTTCGTTTGCACCGGCAACACTTGCCGATCACCCATGGCGGAGGCGGCGCTGAAAGTGTTGTTGGAAAAACAGGGACTTGCAAAGTTCGAGGTAGTGTCCGCCGGTACCGGCGCGGCCACCGGTTTTCCGGCGACCATGTATGCCGCAGAGGTTGTCAAGATGTGGAAG
>JBGOTX010000303.1:0-3517 GCA_041476705.1 Candidatus Zixiibacteriota bacterium | reverse complement strand
CGACGGCTTCCGATCGTGGACGCACCACTCACCCGACGATCGACAAGAATCGGGTGTTCGTGCCGACGTTCCCGAACGCGGCCCAGCCACAGCCGGCCGGTGGTTCTATGCTGGCGTTCCGTCGCTCTGACGGCGCGCTGATGTATGCCACCAATAGCATGATAAGTTCCGATCTGGGCGGCCAGATTGGGTACTTCACTGAAGCTCTGCTAACTTGCGAGCCCGACTCTTCCGACTGGCTCTTTGCTTTCAACACTGCCGGCTACTTGAGCTGTTACAAGGCCGACAATGGCAACGAAAGATTCAGCCGTCGCGTCGAGCACGGCTTGGCTGGTCAGGGCAGTCAGGGTGGCGTCGGCGCCATCGGTAAAGACGGTCTGGGCAATGCCCACCTCGTGTATACCGATCTGTTCGGCGGCATCTATGACCTGACGATGCAAACGGCCCGTACTCGTCTTGAAATTTTGGTCACCGGCGGCGTCGTTGCCGTACCGTTTGCCAGCCCGGCTGACACGGTGGTGACCTTCAAGAAAGTGTACACCAACACTGGTTGCACGCCTTTGGTCGTTTCGCTAACCGCCAGCACGACCACCAACGGGACTCGCCCGCCGGTCGCGGGCGGTGGCACGATCAGCTCCCGCCTCGCCAACAATTCGTCGTCGTTGGCGGATCAGTTGACGTCCGGTAGCTCCTATTACTACGTCGCCGACAACGGCGTCAAGGTGATGGGACATGATATGATCAGCGGCGATCCGGCTGATGTAAAGTGGGATAACGCTCGTACGGTGTCCAACCCGGCCGCGGCGGCGACTCCTGGCTTCCTGAACCAGAACGCTGGTTCATACGCCGGCGACGTCTTTGTTCCGGCGTTTGGCGGCATCATCACCAATCCGGGTGACACGGCCGGTATCAGCGTCCATGCCAATGGCCCGCTCGTTAATCGTGGCCCGAACACGTTCTATGTCGAGTTCACCAGCATTAACGATCCGGACTATTACATCGACAATACGGCTCGTCGTCCGGAACTTTTCCTGACCTTGGTTGGCGGCTGTTTGATTGACACGACCACGCTGCATTTCGGCGCGGGCGGTGCCAACAAGCAACTTGTGATCAACACGTCGCGCCTTGCGACCGGTGACTGGTCAGACGGCCCGTCTGCCACGCACGGGTATACGATTGATGGTCACATCGAAGTCATGTACCAGGGGTATTACACCTACGCCGTCAGCGAGGCCCGCCAGGCGCTCAGCAGTCAAGACTGGGCGAGTGGCGGCGGCGAAGACAAAGCGTGGATTTCCAGCCAAGCCAACCCGAACTGGTGCGATGGGTCGTGCAAGCCCCAGTTGTCCAGCTCCGTGGCCATGGGTTCAATCTCGACCGACGGTATCACCTACACCGCGATCAGCGGTAACGTCGCCTGCCGGTCCTACATCGACTCGGTGCAGAACCAAGACGACGGCACCGGATTCTGGGACTGGAACATTTTTGGCGCTCCGTTTGACAACGATTCCACTATCGGTATGGAAGTCAAATCGAAGGTCTATGGTGTTGTCAGTGCGCCGGCCGCGGCGATTCTGCTCAACAACCTGACCCTCGACATTATGACCGTTTCCGAACGGAATGGTCGCGCGGTGCCCGGATGGAAGATGGGCGCATACAACGACAACGACCTTGGCGGCCCCGGCGGTATTGACACCGCCAAGTATGACGGAACTCATTCCGTTATGTGGGGCGTCGACAAATCGGGGACAGGTGTCGTTGACGGTTTGATCAAGATCCCGTTTGGATGCGGATATACTCCGTTGAAGAACGCGGCGGCCGTTAACCAGGCCCAGTGGGCGTACCTGAGTGATGGCACTTGCTGGGATACGAACTGGGTGTATATGTCCAAGTTGGCCGGCGAGTACAGCAACAACTATGCTGGTACGGCCGACCAGGCTTGGTTCGCCACCATTACCGAACATGACTTCCTGGCCAGCGGGTCGTACAAGTTCGGTGTTGCGTTCTTCGGATTCGCCGGAATGACCGACGCGTTCCACTCCACCTCTGTCGCAGATGGCGGCAAGATTGCCAACGCGGCGATTTTGGTGAACAAGTGGGCCGGTTTCGGTCGCGGCGATGTCAACAATGACGGCTTGGTCAACCTCGCCGACATTATCTATTTGGCCACCAACGTCAACTACGGTGGACCTTCCCCGATTCCGTTCAAGCACTTGGGTGACGTGAACGCGAGCGGCGGTTTGCCGAACATGGCCGACGTGCAGTACCTCGTTGATTACTATTTCAACTATGGTCCATGCGCGAAGGGTGACTGGGTTATCTAATCCGGTTACGTGACGATTGGTTCGCCAATCTCGGGAAGCGAGGATGCAAATCCTCGCTTCCTTTTTTATTGGCTGGGGCGTATACTCGTCCGCGCCGAAGGAACTACGCATGGACACCGACAACGACAAACGACGGATCGAAAACCTCAATAAACTGCTGGCCGACCTGTGCGAGGTGGAAGCGTGGTATCGGCAGGGGGACCGGATCATGATGACGCTGGCTCCGCGCGGATTTGATCCGGTCCGGGTCGCTCAGATCGTTCGGGAACGTCTCAATTTGGCCGGGTACTCGTTTTCCCTGACGGAATCGGCGGAACGATTGACGCTGACGGTCGACCCGCGGCCTCGGATACGGATTCCCAAACTGAATATTATCCTGTTTCTGCTCACGCTGGCGAGCGTGTACCTGTATCCGGTGTACGACCGAAATCTGGACGCCGTACAAGTGGACATGGTGCAAAAGGGCGTGGCGGTACCGCAATCGATCGGCGAATACCTGGGCTTGCTCGGCAAGGCGATGCCTTTGGCCTGGACGGGGATGGTCGACGATCTCAAGCATGGCGCGGGAGTCATCTTCACGCTGGCGATCATGTCGATCCTTCTGGTTCATGAAATGGGACATTATCTGGCGGGGCGACGCCGTGGTCTGGCCGCGTCGTGGCCGTATTTCATTCCCGCGCCGAACATCATCGGCACGTTCGGCGCGCTGATCAGATCAAAGTCGCCGTTTTGGAATCGTCGCGATCTTATCGAAGTCGGCGCCGCCGGACCGATTGCGGGCTGGATTGTGGCGGTCGCCTGGCTGATTTATGGACTGGCGCACAGCACGATCGTGTCGCCGGAGGCCGCTAATATCAAAGAGATGGCTTTCTATCTCGATGGTGAGTCGATTCTGGTCAAGGTGTTAACGCCGCTTTTGGTCGGAAGCGCCCCGCAGGGACTGGTGTACATCTTTCCGGAAGCCGCCTTTGCCGGCTGGGTGGGGATTCTGATCACGGCGATGAATCTTCTGCCGATCGGTCAGTTCGACGGCGGCCACATCGTGTACGGACTCCTGCCGGATATGCAACGTCGACTGGCCTGGGTGGCGCTGGCCGGTTTGTTCGTGCTGGGGCTTCAGTCGCCGATGTGGTGGATTTTTGGATGCTTAGGATTGATGTTCCGACCGGGGCACCCGCCGACGATGAATGATT